>JAPKBI010000110.1 GCA_028823475.1 Halioglobus sp.
CGGGTAATTCGACCTCGAGAAGTGCTTGCTTGTGTGGCAACGCATAGGCCACTTCAACTTTAATCGTAGTCTTTCCGCTCATAAGATCAACCGTATATTTGACTGGCACGCCGACCTACAGCATCCACCAGATTATTTGTCGCTTTATCGAATAACCGGGACGCTGCAACACCGAGCAACGTACCGTTAATCGTGAACTCCAGATTCAAACTCATTTTGCAGGCTGAGTCACCCAGCGCGTGAAAGTCCCAACGCCCGGCAAAATATTCAAAAGGACCGTCGATCAATTCCAAGGTTATTTCCCGCGGAGCCGACATTCGATTTCGCGTACTAAAACTTTGGGTGATGCCAGCGCGCGCTAGATCCAAGCGGGCCTCAACCCAATCCTCTTCACGGCGCAGAACACAGGCACCCACACAGCCTTCCATATAACGCGGATAAGATTCCACATCACTCACCAATTCGAACAGCTGGCAAGCACTGAAGGGCAGCAAGGCGCTACGGTTGATAACGGTCATGATTGCGATCCTACCTTGTTACAGACTGCCACCACCAACCTACTGCCCATAATCCTCATGCCCAATAAAACGGTGCAAGCAGCAACAGTGCAATTGCCGGCGTAGCAATATACCGCAACAGGAAGCGCCAGAGCGAGAAAAACAGGTCAGAACCCCGAGCCAGTTCCAGACGCAGAATTTCAGACCGCAGACCCCAGCCCACAAACAGTGCGATGAGCAATGCTACCAAAGGCAACAGTAAATTTGCCGTCACGCTATCCAGTAAACTCATCAGATTCGATTTGCCAAACCAGGTCATCCGGGTTGTCGGAATAAAGGAGTTCACCACCGCCAGGCTCAGCAGCCACGCCGTCGCGCCAACGGCTAATGTCGCAGTGAAACGTTCCACTAGAAACTGACGTTTTACCGTGGCGACAATAGGCTCCAGAATGGCTGCAGCTGAACCCAAGGCGGCTAGACCCATCAAGGCAAAAAACACCGTGCCCGCCAGGTCTCCTTGGTCGAGATTACCAAATGCATAGGGGAGACTAATAAACAACAGACCCGGACCTGCAGTTGGATCCATATTATTGGCGAATACAACCGAATAGATTGCCAGTCCGGCCAGCATAGCAATGAGGGTATCCAATACGGCCACCACCATTACCGAGCGTCCAATCGGCGTCTGCTGTGGGGCATAGGCGCCATACGTGATGCCGATTCCCACACCCACACCCAGCGTGAAGAAAGCATGTCCCAGCGCCACCAGTGCTGACCGCGGCGTGAAATCGGCCAGTTTAGCGGAGAACAGATAATCACGGGTGGCATCCATATCGCCGTAGTCGAGCCCGAACTTGAGCAGAAACGCCAACATAACAAGCATGAGTGGCACCGCGACCCAGACCAATACGCCAAGCCCACGTTGAACACCCAACACTACGATGCCTGCTGCGGCCAGTAAAAATAGACTTTGCCAGTAAATTTGCGCTGGCGTGTTGGTCAGATACTGCGCGAAGTGCTCCCCTACTTCTACTGCCGGGGCTGCGGCAAAAGTGCCCTCATACATAAACCCCGCATACGCCAGACTCCATCCGGCCACTACAATGTAAAAAGCGAGAATGAGCACCCCGGTCAAGCAGGCTAGGACACCTATTAGTCTCCATCCCTGTGAGAGCCCAGCGCTATCACTGGCAAGGGTTATGGCCGCCACAGAGCTAGGACCACCGTAACGGCCCAAAGCAGCTTCCGCCACCATGACCGGCACTGCGATTAAAAATAAACACAGCACATAGGTGATGACGAATGCCCCACCTCCATACTCACCAATCAGATACGAAAAGCGCCATAGATTGCCCATCCCCAAGGCGGAGGCCGACAACGCCAGTACAAATGTGGTGCGCAAATGCCATCGATCCGGGGCATTGGATGCAGGAATATTCATCCGAAAAATGCGTATCTAGTCATGATCTTACAATGCCGCACGCCGTCAGATGTGAAAAGAGGAAGATTCACGTTTCACCTCTGGGCCTTGTCCGTATAATGCCGCCATGGCCAAAAAGAAACCTAAAAAACCCAGTAATGTCATCGCCCAAAACAGGCGTGCCAGTTTTGACTATCAACTATTGGACACGTTCGAAGCAGGCGTGGCCCTTAGTGGCTGGGAAGTGAAGAGTCTGCGCATGGGCAAAGCAGATCTGGCCGACTCCTACGTGCTAATGAAAAACGGCGAGGCCTGGTTGCTCGGTACGCATATCATCCCACTGGACACTGCCTCAACACATTTCGTGACTGACCCCACTCGCACCCGTAAGCTTCTGCTGCATAAAAAGGAGCTGTCGAAGATCGTCGACTCTACTTCACAAAAAGGCCTCACCTGCGTGTGTACGCAAATGTACTGGAAGGGGCATCTAGTGAAGGCGAGGATCGCATTGGCGGTCGGCAAGAAAGACCATGATAAGCGTGATACCGAAAAGGATCGCGACTGGAACCGCCAAAAACAACGTATCGTGCGCGACAACGTCAAACAATAGCGCTTCTGCACTAAACAGGCTTCAATCGTGACAAGCGGAACTCTGCGCTGGTACCATGTGCGGCCCTAATACATACGGTCTAATTCTTTGAAACGACGTATCTTTGCCTCTATTTTTGTTCTATTGGTAGTCACGCTGCTGCTCTTCGGCAACCAACTAGCGGGACGGGCACTGGATGCCAAACTGGGACCCCTGCTCGCCGATAATCTCGGGCTGCCGGTTCAACTCGCCCCAATAACGGCACACCTGCTGCAACTCAAGGCAGAAAGTGGCATGGTAATCATGGGCGACACGAAGGATCCCGCCGTCGTGGCAACCAACGTTGAGGTCTCGCTCGTGCTGAGCTCTCTATTGCGCGGCGAAATACGCCTGCAATACGCTAGCGCTAATGACGTCATGCTGCGCCTATCGCGTTGGCCTACCTCTGACACCCCTGCGCCCCAAGATTACCAATTTCTCGATCAATGGCTGCCCTCAGACTTGCAGGCACAGACCGGGCATTACGTCGGTGCCGATGGCGAAGACTATCTGATCAATGAGCCGCACTGGCGGCGAAAGCTGCTGGGCGGGGCAAGCGTGCAGTGGTGGGAGCAACGTCAAGCGGGGAAAGTGACCCTCGACGCAGAGGTAAAATCCCTGAAAGATCTACTTCTGCTCGAGGCGATTGAAATCGACATGACAATGCAGGTCTTGGAAAAGCCTGACTCAGAAGTCTCTGTAACGGCCCATGTTCAGCCCCTGGAGGCTGCTGCCTATTCCCTAAAGGCCGAAGTTCAGGCGGCCGACATGACCGCACAGGTCAATGCAGTGGGACAGGCGGCATGGAATCTCCCAGAGCGTTCGGACACTCGTATTGCTTTGCTAAAGGTAGAGCCGCTACTTGCGCTATTTGACGCCTATAGCAACTCGGGCGCAGCAACAACGACTGCCGCAACACTTGCACTGAAACTACCGCGCCTGTCACTACCTGCACACCAAGGCAGCGTCACGATTAAGGAAGTCCGACTGCGCAAAGAGATAAGCATGGACACATCTTTTACTGTCATCAGCAGCGCACAGGGGATTCAGATTGACTCTCTGTCCAGCGTCGGACCCAACGGCACTTTCACGGGTGATCTGGCTGTTACGAGTGATTTGCAGGGCTGGACAGTGACAGCGGGGGTGCATGTGCAAGAGCGAGCCACTGACGCCGGCCTAGGCTCGCAGTACATTGGCACAGAGTGGCTATGGAACAACGGACATGCCACTGTCGGCGGCAGCGGAGATACCTGGGGAGCCTTGCTCAATTCGCTTCAGGGCGATGTTTCACTGGCGGGACATTACAATGATAAAGATTCCACCCCGGTGTCCATTGAGGCGAGACTGGATAGCTCGCCAGGTAAGCTGGCGCTCGACCATCTAATGATCGTTTTGGGCCAAGGCCAAATCACCGGGTCGGCCTCGTTATCCGAAAATGAGCCACCTACGCTGACCATGGACCTGGAAGCTAAAAATCTGGATTTGGACTTCTTGGCGGTTGATGACCAGGGAGAAACGCAGCCGGGGATAGCCATACCGGACTATTTAAACATCTTTCCTGACATCAACCTGAACATAAGCCTGCTTGCCGAAGGGTTGGAGGTACCAGGTGTAGACCTGATAAAGAGCAAGACGACACTGCAGCGAAATGCTGACGGTGGCACGTTGTCAGCAACGGGCACTGGCAGAAATGGCGGGACCTTCAAGCTGAGCCTTGCAGCCGAAAAAAAACCCGGCGAAGTTGCGGACTTTCGGCTTAGCGCGGTGTTCAACAGACTCGATTTATCATCGGCATTCCGACAGCCCGGTGCCGATGTCAGCCGTACCTCTGGAAAAATGAATTTTGAGGGCAGAGGCAAGGGGATAAGTGAAGTATTCAAAACACTGCATGGAGATTCCGAGTTAACTCTGGAACTGAGAGCCGACGACGACTGGCAGAGGCCATCTGAAACAACAGAGAAAATCCTTCTGTCCGGAGAAGCCTACATATTGACTGACGGCGATAGGATTGTGGGCGTAAAGATTGACCGCATCCACATAGATTCTTTTGATCAGGATCTGACCGGCGATATCTCGATTTTATCGGGTCAAAACCCATGGCTAACGGCCGACCTGAAATCAACAAAGCTCAACGTGTCGACGCTGCGTAAGCTGATCCCACAAAATACAGATGAGGCCGATCCATCAGATCTGCTTTCCTCATTGCATAACCTAGGTCAGACTCAGTTATCGCTCAATGTCCAATTGCTGATCTTTGATGGCGTAGCGTTATCAAACGTATTGTTTGAGGCTTCATCAGATTCTGATATGTTTGATATAAAAGCATTGAATTTCAGCAGTCACACTGGCACAGCCAAAAGTCAGGGAAAAGTCACATGGGAAGGCCAGCAAGCAACGCTCGAGGCCACTGCAGATCTAGCGGATATTGATTTAGACCAGTTCCTGATTCAGGGCATGGAAGATCAACATGTTCCCGTCTCTGGTTCGGCCAAGGTAACCAGCCAAGGGCGTAATATCGGCGAACTGCTCAGCAGCATGTCCGGTTACGTCAACCTGCAAGCCACTGAACCGCAGCAGGGTGAGTCGCTTCAGACACGCCGCAAGCTCGAGATGAAGGCAACGCGACTGAGCGACGGTATACGAGCAGAAATAACGACACTGCATTGGGGAGACAGTGACCTATCAGGCAGTATCGTTTATCGTCACACAACACCACGGTTACTGAACGTCAACCTAAACAGTACTGCTCTATCGCTGCTGCCTTGGGAAAACGCTGAACTCAGTGCCAAGGCTAAAACCCCAAAAGTCAAAAATCAGAAAACGAAAACGCAGGAAACGAAAACCCCTGAGAAGTTTGATTCCGCTATCAATACGACTAGCAAGTTTGTAGCCGATATATTGCTCAGCCCGCTAAGGTTTCTTTCTGACAAAAGCGAAGAAGAGGATACCTCCAGTAAGCGATTATTTAGCGCTGAACCATTACCAATAGCCGCCACAAAGAATTTGAAACTGCGAGTGGACGTGGAGCTAGATTCATTGGAGAGTAACGTGATAAGCGCAAGGGCGTTGAGTTTGAAAGGCAGCCTTACCGATGGGAAATGGCTAATGAAGGCCAGCCTTGGCCAGCACAGCGGGGGTAGCGCGGAGGCCACCGTGAATTTGGATGTCAACACCGTGCCCGCGTCATTAAGCTTCATCAGCAACTTCAAAAACATGCGCGGGCTCGCGGACCAAAATACCTACTCACGTAGCGGTTTCATTTCGATTAAAAGCCAAGGTGGCAGCGAAGCTGAACTCGCCGCCAGCACCAATGGATTATTGTATACCGAACTGGGCAAGGGACCCTTCGACTACTCCAGCTCAGCACTGTTTACAGCTGACCTGATCAGTTCTGTTTTCACTACCCTGATACCCGGTATCGAAAGCGAGGTGCCGGAGGTCGAATGCGGCGTTGTAGTAGCCCTGTTCAAGGACGGTAAAGGGATCACACCTTACGGCTTTGCTTTGCGCACCAATGATGCCAATTTGCTCGGCAATATTCAGATAGATCTGGGCAAAGAAACGATCGACATGAGTCTAGACTCGCGCGGGCGTCAAGGCGTGGGTATTTCTGTCGGCAGTGTCTTTTCCAACACTGTCGATATCAAAGGCCCGCTCACAGATCCATCTATAGTGCCCAACGCTGCCAGCATCCTGGTCCGCGGTTGGGCCGCCGTTATGACAGCGGGCTTGTCTGTGCTGGGCGAAAGCATGGTCAAACGCATTCTGGCCAGCGAAAACCCCTGTCCAGCCATTAATAAGCATATCGTCAAAGACTTATGCCCCAAAAACGCGCTCGCCGCCTCCTCAGAAATGGTTTGCCCCAAAGCTTGAAGAATTGCGCTATACTGACCGCTCACAATGGGGGCGATTCGGATTCGACGACGGTTGCGAACCCTGAGGTGCATGCCGTGATGGTAGCCAATCACGTAAATCCAAAGCTGCAAACTATTAGTTGCCAATGACGACAACTACGGTGCTCAACTAGCTGCGTAAGCAGTTCTTTGTTGCACTTCTGGCGGATTCGTCCGCCAGCGGTCTTTAGCAAGGTGCCAGCCCCGCGCTACTGACTGTCATCTAGAACTGGATCGCTGCAAGGACTGTCTTGGACCGCGCTGCTAAACTTAAACAAGACTCGCCAACTACGTCCTGCCCGTTGGGCTGTATGCGGTTAAATTAATTAACGGAATCTAAGCATGTAGAGCTGAAGGCAGAGTACTGGCGGACGCGGGTTCAATTCCCGCCGCCTCCACCA
>JAPKBI010000569.1 GCA_028823475.1 Halioglobus sp.
ATTTCTTCTGTCATATCTGTTTTTCTCCTGCAGCGATAAGGTCATCAGCACCATGGCCACGTATAGGTACCCAATGTTTTCTGCAAAAACTCATCACTAGTTCACCTTCTGATTGTTGGCATTTGTTTCAACAGCTACAACGCCTTGCGTGGATCTGGATTTTGACACTCGCCTGGATAGAATTTTCGTTTCGCCGTGTTGTCTGCTTCGGTAATTGCTCTTCCAGGGCGATGTTCATAAACATCGCCAACCTCGAAATCTTCTAAGTAACCGCCAAAAGATTCTCGATACCGACGCTCCCCAATCTTAATGCTACTCATGACTCTTTTCCGATGCTTGTATGCAGGTTACTAAACACTGACTATCGTGGATAGTAAGAATTGGCCGCGTTGCCGCGTAGCTTGCCAGGTATCGTCCTTCCTTGTTCTAAACCCACATCAACAAAAAAATTGAATTAGGGGGCTCGTAGCATGCAGCCTTTAAGAACGAAGCCTTACAATTTCGAGAAAACTTCTTCAGATCACTTATCAACAGACTTGCAGGAATCCTGGTTTATCCTCTGTTTCAGTGCTAATCCACCCTTGTGATCGGTGACTGCTACCGCGGCAGGAATGTCGTAAGATAGGCGCCTTATAAATTTTCAATCCTTAGGTCATCATGAAGTCTTATGCATCAATGGTGCTGGGCGGCGAATCCCGTAACGTCGAACAACTCGGCGCCTATGTGGCGTGGTTAATCAATAATCAGCTATTTCAGGAAAATATTGAACGTGCTGCCGGAAGCAGGGTTACGCGGGTTCGCATGCAGGATCTGACCGGCGCCGATTTTCTATCCACTGAACTCCATGGCGAGCTAAAAGCGGAACAACTGACGGACGCGGGCAGGGCGTTTACCGAGCACTATCTATTGTCAGGTCTATATGACGAAGATTATCACCAGGTTCAATTTATTGGCGACAATGAATGGCTGCGCTATGCGGATCTGGCGCCTTTGATCTCGAGGGCCTATCGCAGCTTCGGCGAACCGGGGCGAACAGGCTTAAGTGGAACGCTGGCCAAGATCCTGAAATTTCCTTCTCGAAAAAGATGATAAAACCGACGCTGGATAGCTCGACTCGCTTTGTTTTTGTTGATGCCGATGTTCGTGGAAATATCGTGCGTCTGGGCGATAGTTTTAAACAGATGACTGCTCCGCACGACTACCCCCACGAAGTTCAGGAATTGCTGGGTGAGTTTCTGGCTGCTGCATTGTTGCTGAGCGATACGATCAAGTTCGAGGGTCGCCTAACGCTCCAGGCAAACGGGCAGGGTAATATTCGATTACTGATGGCCGAGGCGACGCATGAAGGCGCCGTCCGTGGAATTGCGCAACTCGAAGAGGCTGCGCCGGCGAATGCATTTAAGGACAAGAACCTACTACAGCTGTTGTCAGATGATAAGTTGTCAGGCGGCACGTTGACCGTCACCGTTGAAGCCCGTGGACGAGAACGATATCAAAGCATCGTGCCGCTGCTGGGCGAGACTCTGGCGGAATGCCTTGAGAGCTATTTCCAACAATCAGAGCAGCTGAATACTTTTATCA
>JAPKBI010000111.1 GCA_028823475.1 Halioglobus sp.
GGGCCAACGCACTGGCTGAAATGTAATCCGGCAACGTAACAACATAGAAAGACGTGGGTGACTCCAATGCTACTTTGCGGAAATAGCGCCCAGGATCACTATCAATCTGCAGCGCTGCAAGAAATGAGGCGTAAAAGTTGCGCGAGGCAAAACCGAAGGAGGGACTCTTATATTTACGAACAATAACGTCGATGTCCTTGGTGCCCAATATCTTTGCCGCACGCCTCATTCCGCCCGCACCATGATTGTAACTGGTCAGGGCCAATGGCCAGGTACCTGTAATTTTATAATTGGTCTTGAGTAGCCTGGCCGCGCCTTCAGTTGCGATGAAAGGGTCCATGCGCTCATCCATCACATTATCCACCCGCATATACTGACGTGCGGTAGCCGGCATAAATTGCCACATCCCCGCCGCTGCTACCTTAGAGTACGCCCGGGGATTAAAGGAGGACTCCACATGGGGCAGCACACCCAATTCCAGCGGCAAATCATGGTGGATTAGAACTTCACGGATATGCTGTTTCCATTGTCCAGAACGGGCTAGTCCGGCGAGAAAACGGTCCGATTGACCCAGCTGGAAACGAACCCGCTGAGCTGCGAGGGCAAAGGTCTCAGAGGACGTTTCTAGCGGCCAGGCGGCAAGCACCTCTGTTTCAGTGGCGCTGAAAGCGCTGAGTTTACCCTGGCCGAGGCTGTGCAGTGCGTTCCTGACACGCTGGGTCGCGGCGGCGATCTGCTGGTCTCGTTGGCGCCTAATGAGCGCAGGCGAAACACTAACTGTCTGGTAAATAACGGACAGATTTTCATCGTCATGGATGAATCCCTGCTGGGTAGAAATTTGGGTATAGACCTTGACCCAAAAACTGACGGCTGGCTCTAACGCTGGGGGTCGGGGAAAGGTTGACGCACTGACACGGAGAGACGCGAGTAACAAAAGAGTGGCGAAAATGACTACTCGGACCATATCTTGTAGCCTTGAAAATGAGCTGTAGCGTGAGTTTATACCAGAGTTTTTTCAACCTGTAACCATCGACCTGCTATTTGGAGTCATTCAATGCCCATTCGCCCACCACACTCGTATATTTTTTAACAGAGGGATGTCGCGGATACCCGCTACCTAAGCGGCCGCAGCAACTCACTTGCCGTTGCCATAGAACGAATCCTGGCTAAGCTCAGACGTACCTGACCCAGAAAATACTTGCGTTCTCGTCAGGCAGGAATAAAATCGCGCCGACGTTGTAGCAATAGACATCTTATGCCATCGAATGCTCAGTCCTGCGCCTGAGGTTCCGTTGGTCTGAAGCGGCAGTTTACGGCTGAACTGGAGAAAAAATAATGATGCTTTGTGCTGAGGCCAACCAGCCCTCTCGGAGTGTAACTCCGTCGTCTAGTCCATCTGACAGGCTCAGGCTATTACGGTTTGCAGAATACTTCTTTATCTGATTCCTTAGACCCCGGTTTGGCGTCAGAAATATTATCAGCACAGTGTCTACCGCCGCAGACAGCATGCAACCGCGGGTCATTGCCCGTAACAACTGTATAAGACGAGATGCAACTTATGCCCACAGAGCGCCCCACGATCACATCAGCTGCAGACACGCCTACAGGCTGGAGCAGCGAGTGCAGCGCCGAACTCTACGGCATCAACACGTGGGGCGCCGGATACTTTGATCTTTCCGAGCAGGGCGAAGCACAGGTCAATGTAGATTTCGGAGAGCATCAGGTCGCAGTCTCTATTATGGACATCGTTTTAGGCATGCGGGCAAGAGGACTGCACATGCCGGCGGTGCTGCGTATCCGCAACCTACTCGATCACCGCATCAAGGTCTTGAACGAATCTTTTGCACAGGCCATAGAACAAGGCGGCTACCAGAATACGTACCGCGGCGTATTCCCTATCAAGGTCAATCAGCAATGCCACGTTATTGAAGAAATAGCCGACTACGGGCGCCGTTATCACCACGGCTTTGAAGCAGGCAGTAAAGCGGAGCTGATTATCGCACTGTCGCAGCTGAAGGATCACGACAGCCTGATTGTGTGCAATGGTTACAAAGACGCCGAGTTTATCGATCTGGGACTCTATGCCAGACAAATGGGCATTGCGTGTTTCTTTGTGCTGGAATCCATTACCGAATTGCCGCTCGTACTTGAGCGCAGTCGGATACTGGGCGTCGAGCCGCTCATTGGTGTGCGCATCAAAAACAGCGTTGCAGTTGATGGTCACTGGAGCCAAGACAGTGGAGATCGCTCTATATTTGGACTGTCCACAGATTCACTGATCAGTATTGTGGATAATCTACGTGACGCCGGGATGCTGCACTGCCTGCAATTATTGCATTGTCATCTAGGCTCCCAGATTCCCAATATTCGAAATGTACGCAGCGGGGTACTAGATGCCTGCCGTTTTTACGCTGGCCTGGTCGAAGAAGGTGCACCGATGGGTTATCTCGATTTAGGCGGCGGCCTCGCAGTAGACTACGAGGGCGCACGCACTAACAGCACTCACAGCATGAACTACCAGCTGCACGAATACTGCACCAACATTGTGGAGAGTATTTGTGAGACCTTCGATCCACTCGGTATTGCACATCCTGTCATTATCACTGAATCCGGTCGTGCCACCGTTGCCTATTCATCGATGTTGCTGTTCAACATACTCGATGTGCGCACCAGCAGCCCTGGACCGATCGCTGACAACCTGCCGGAAGATTGCAACGAAACACTGGTCAACCTTCAGTCGGCACTCAACACAGTGTGCGCAGAAAACTTTCAGGAGAGTTATAACGATGCTCTGTTCTATCGCGATGAATTACGCGAAGAATTTCACCATGGTCAGGCTACCCTGAGGGAGAGGGCATTGGGGGAAAACATTTATCTGGCCGTACTGCAAAAAGTCGCGGCGATACTGCCTCAATTGCACAGGGTGCCACCTGAGCTCGAGAACCTGCCAGAATTACTTTCGGACATCTACTATGGCAATTTTAGCTTGTTTCAGTCACTTCCGGACATATGGGCGATTGATCAAGTGTTTCCCATTATGCCGATTCATCGCCTAAACGAGCAGCCCACCCGATCGGCGGTATTGGCCGACTTAACCTGTGACTGTGATGGCAAGATAGATCACTTCTCCACCCCGGAAGGGATTAGCCGAACACTCAGCCTGCATGCATTAAGGCCAGACGAGGATTACTACCTCAGCGTGTTTCTTGTAGGCGCCTATCAGGAAACGCTCGGGGACTTACACAACCTGTTCGGCGATACCAACGTGGTCAACGTTGCCATAGATCCCGACGGCACATTCGAGTTTGAGCGTGAATTCCACGGTGATAGTATTTCAGATGTTCTCAGTTATGTTGAGTATGAACCCAAACAGATGCAGGAGAAGTTTCGCTTAGTAGCAGAAGATGCAGTGCGCAGCGGTAAAATAACTATTGCCCAACGTCAGGAGATTTTGCGGGCCTTTAAAGAAAGCCTGCACGGGTACACTTATTTCGAGCATGAATAGAACAGATACAGGAGGGGCAAAAGACAATGTCTAAAGTGATGATAATCGGAGCGGGTGGTGTTGGCGGCGTAGTAGCGCACAAGTGCGCGCAGTTGAGTGAGGTGTTTACCGAAATTATTCTAGCCAGCCGCACCGAGTCCAAGTGCAAGACGATTGCCGCCCAGCTGAGTCGGCCCATCCGCACGGCACAGGTAGATGCCGACAATGTGCCCGCACTGGTCAACCTGCTACGGGAAGAAAAACCAGAACTGGTCATCAACGTGGCGCTGCCCTATCAAGACCTGACCATTATGGACGCCTGCCTTGAAGCCGGCGTCCACTACTTGGATACGGCCAACTACGAGCCGATAGATACGGCCCAATTTGAGTATCGATGGCAGTGGGATTACCAGCAACGTTTTGCGGACGCAGGATTGACCGCCTTGTTAGGCAGCGGGTTCGACCCCGGCGCGACCAATGTCTTTACCGCCTATATCGCCAAACACTATTTCGATGAGATTCATGAACTCGACATAATCGATGTCAACGGCGGCGATCACGGCTATCCCTTTGCCACCAACTTCAATCCTGAGATTAATATTCGCGAAGTGTCTGCGCAATGTCGACACTGGGAACACGGGGAGTTTATAACGACCAAAGCCATGTCAAAAAAAGCGCGTTACAGCTGTCCGGATGACGTTGGCACATTCAATATTTATCGGATGTATCACGAGGAACTTGAATCACTCAGCAAGCACTTCCCCAGCCTCAAGCGCGCCCAGTTCTGGATGAGCTTTTCCGACAGCTACCTGAAGCACCTGCAAGTGCTGGAAAATGTCGGTATGACTAGCATCACGCCTGTAAAATACCAAGGTCAATCCATAGTGCCCATTCAATTTTTGGCGCACCTACTGCCCGAGCCCTCTACTTTAGGGCCACGCACCAAAGGCAAAACGTGCATCGGTTGTATCGTACGCGGGGTCAAAGAAGGTACAGAAAAGGTCATGTATATCTATAATATTAGTGACCACCAGCGCTGCTATGAGGAGGTTCAGTCACAAGCTATTTCCTACACTACCGGGGTTCCCGCGGTCATTGGCGCCAAAATGATACTGGAAGGCACGTGGCGCGAACCCGGCGTTTGGAATATAGAGCAGTGCGACCCCGACCCCTTTATGGCGGACATGAATCGTTACGGACTGCCGTGGAAAGTGGTGGAGCTGGACCCGAATTTTCGACTGGACATCGTCGACAGCTAGCGCAGCGGAGATAGGGCTATGCAATTCACAGACTTTGAAAAACTGGATCTCGATCGGTTGCCATCACCGTGTTTTGTAGTTGATGAGGTCGCCGTGGAGCGCAACTTGAAAATTCTCGCACAGCTGGCAGAAGACAGCGGCGCAAAGGTATTGTCTGCACTAAAAGCTTTTTCTATGTGGCGCCTAGCGCCTCTAGTATCCCGTTATCTGAGTGGCACCTGTGCCAGCGGCCTACACGAGGCTCGGCTGGGTCGAGAATATTACGGAGGCGAAGTCCATGTCTTCAGCGCCGCCTATACCGAAGACGACCTAAAAGAAATTCTCGCTATCGCTGACCATGTGGTGTTTAACAGTTGCGCGCAGTGGCGCCGCTTTCGGCCACTCGCATTGGAGGCCAGAACCCGCCGACCGGGACTAAAATTCGGTCTGCGGATCAACCCCGAGCACTCCGAAGGGATCGTTCCAATCTACGACCCTTGTGCTCCGGGCTCACGGCTTGGCATTCCGTTATCCCAATTGGATGCCAATGAACTCGAACATATCAGTGGCCTGCATTTCCATACGCTGTGCGAGCAGGATTTTCCTGCGTTGCAGCGAACACTGCGGGTCGTAGAGGAACAGTTCGGGGACCTGCTTGGTACCTTACAGTGGGTCAATTTTGGTGGCGGGCACCACATCACGCTTCCAGGCTATCAGACTGACGAACTGACCGCGTGTATCCGTGCATTCTCTAGCCGATATGGCGTACAGGTTTACCTGGAGCCTGGCGAGGCTGTGGCTATTGGCACGGGTGTATTGGTCACTGAAGTGTTGGACCTAAGCTGGAACCAACTGGATCAGGCCATTGTCGATACCTCTGCAACCTGTCACATGCCGGACCTGCTGGAGATGCCCTATCGCGCGGACATTCTAGGTGCATCAGAGCCTGAGGAGTTCGCGCATACCTACCGGTTGGGCGGCCTGACATGCCTAGCGGGTGATGTCATGGGAGACTATAGCTTTGCCAAACCACTGCAGGTGGGTCAGCGCCTCATGTTCGGCGATATGTCCCACTACACCATGGTCAAAACCAGCACCTTCAACGGCACCAAGTTGCCCGCCATTGCACTATGGAATTCCGTAACTGATGAACTTGAGGTTGTGCGTGAGTTTGGCTATGAGGCATTCAAGGGGCGCCTGTCCTAATCGACCCAATAGACCTTTAAATCCGAGTGTGAGAAAAATTCGCTGACATTCGCTGCATTGTTGGCGATAATAACGGACCCTGTTCAAGCGGATATTCGTAATATGCAGCGTCCCATATGGCTTTTATCACTAGATTCAGACACTTTCCCCGCCGCCCCCATGACCACGGGAGGGCTTAAAGCTTATTATCATGAGTTTGGCAAAAATACCGCTCAGACGGACATCCAGCTGGTACATTTTGTTAATCACCCGGAGCGTATTGCTCAGTGGCTCGAACAATGGCAGAAAGAGGAGCTCCCTCGCGCGCAGGCAGCCGCAGCTCAGGGCATGCAGCCGGTAATGGGGTTTTCCGTGTACACGTGGAACGCTGCAGAGTTTCTTGATCTGATGCGAGAAGTCAAAGACCTGTGTCCCGAACTACTGATTGTTGTCGGCGGCCCTCACGTGCAAAAAGCCAGTGACTATCTGTTTTCAGAGGCGGTGGACATCGTCGTCATGGGCGAGGGTGAAGCGACCTTTACCGATTTTCTGGATGCGTCAGGCCCTAAGCAGTGGCCTGACGTTGCCGGCCTGGCCTTTGTCCAAAAGGGTGAGCTGGTGATGACTCCGGAGCGGCCGCGTTTTCGCAATCTTAATCTGTTGCCGTCCGCCCTTGACGTCATCAGCTTGCTGGACGATGAGGGTAATCCGTATGACTGCATCGCTTACGAAACTAGTCGTGGCTGCCCCTACAAGTGCGCCTTTTGCGAGTGGGGAACCGGCGCTATTGGAACCAAAATGTTGTCCTTTTCTGTGGATCGAATCCGTCACGACTGGAATTTTATTGTCGATGCCGGCATCAAGAACATCTGGCTGACCGATTCCAATTTTGGCGCATT
>JAPKBI010000112.1 GCA_028823475.1 Halioglobus sp.
CACAGCGAGCTGGGTCAGTTTGTCGCTGCAGGAACGCCACTAGCAGACCTTTTCTCAGTCGAATATGCGGAGGTACGACTGCCAATACCGCAAAATAAATTAGAGTACCTGGAGCTGCCTGAGCTTGGCACGATGCAAAACGGCTCACCCATCGACTTATATACTGAGGTGGGTGGTCAAGTAAAACACTGGGATGCCTACCTGCACCACACTGAAGGTGTTTTCGATGCACGTTCGCGCGTACTGTTTAGTGTCGCGCGCATTAAAGACCCTTACGGTCTTCAACCCCCGCATAGCGAGCCACTGCGCATCGGCACCTTCGTCAATGCTAGTATCGAGGGCAAAGAACTATTCGACATTATCAGGCTGCCTCGCTACATTATTCGCCCGGGTAATAATGTATGGCTCATCGATGAGACCGGGCACCTGCGAACTCGCCACGTGACCTTGTTACGCACCGGCGGTGACTTTGTTTATGTCAGCGCTGGCCTGAGCGATGGTGAGCTTGTCTCGCTGACAACTCTGGACAACTCATTCGAAGGCGCTCAAGTTCGTATAGAGTCGCAAATACCCAGTGATATGCTTGACCAAGCGGGAAGACCTCAGACGCAACCAGACCCAGAAGTCACCGAGGTGACCGCTGCAGCGAAGCTTCCAAATAACAATAGCTATGATAACTAATGCTTCCACATCCTAAAAAAGGCGTTATTGCCTGGTTCGCGCAAAATCCGGTGGCAGCCAATCTTCTTATGTTGATCATCATGACCGTAGGTCTGGGATCGGCTTTTAATATTCAGCGCGCGATGTTTCCGGCTTTTGATATTGAAGTGATTTTTATCTCCGTGGCTTATCCCGGCTCAGCGCCGGAAGAGGTCGAGCAGGGTGTCGTCCTTAAAATCGAGGAAGCAATTAACGATATCGATGGTATAAAGCGCGTCGAGTCAGACTCATTTGAGTCTAGTGCCTTTATGATGATTGAACCGCAAGAAGGCATCGATCTCGCCAAATTAATGGCCGACATCCAGAGCAGGGTCGACGGCATACAGCACTTTCCAGAGCAAGCGGAAAAACCTGTTATCAGCCAGCCCGAGCTTCTATTTCCAGCACTCACTCTGCAACTGTCCGGCAACATTAATGAACGCGGCATGAAGGCACTTGCCGATCAAGTCCGACGCGAGCTATTAACCTACCCTGCCATCTCTGCGGCCAGCGTCGTCGGCGCTCGGGATTATGAAATCGCCATCGAAGTGTCCGAACAATTGCTGCGCGAATACCATCTCAATCTGGGAGATATTGCCAATATCATCTCTGCTTCGTCGCTGGATCTGCCTGCGGGTTCGGTACGCACCGATAACGGTGAAATCATGCTGAGAACTATGGGCCAAGCCTATGTGCAACAGGATTTTGAAAGTATCGTAGTGAAGACCTGGCCAGACGGCACCCGCCTGATGCTGGGCGATATAGCTACCGTTGACGACGGTTTCGTCGACTCGGCCGGATTTGCAGCCTTCAACGGCACTTACTCACTGGGCGTTAACGTTTTCTCAATGGGCAACCAGGACATTATCGAGACAGCGGATGCCGTCAAAGCCTATGCGGAAGGAAAAATTAATGATCTGCCTGAAGGCGTAAAGCTTGATATCTGGTATGACACGACCTATTACCTGAAGGGTCGGCTGGGCATGATGGTGAAAAACCTGGCGATGGGTGCACTACTCGTATTCATAATTCTCGCCCTATTTTTGGAAATAAAGTTAGCGTTTTGGGTCATGCTAGGTATACCCGTATGCTTTCTCGGCGCCATGACATTAATCAACACAACCTTTATTGGTCAATCACTGAATATGGTCAGCATATTTGGCTTCATACTGGTACTGGGCATCGTGGTGGATGATGCCATCATTATGGGGGAAAGCGCTTACACCGAGACGGAAGAATTTGGTCACAGCATCACAAACGTGATCAATGGCGTCTACCGCGTATCCACACCCGCCACATTCGGCGTGTTGACTACTATCATGGCTTTCATACCCGCATTGTTTATAGACGGGGTGTTTGGAGCCTTTCCCGCAGCCTGCGGGTGGGTCGTCATTATGTGCCTGTGCTTTTCGCTGGTAGAATCAAAATGGATTCTGCCGGCGCACCTCGCGCACTCTAAGCCCACCACTAACTCTATGCTGTTGAAGATTGACCACGTACAAGAGGCTGTTAACAGAGCTTTAAGTAAATTTGTACGGCGACAATACAAGCCTTTTATGCTGCGTTGCGTCGACAACCGCTATATGACACTGGCCTTTTTCCTGATGCTACTTGTGCTGTCCGCAGGGTTACTAGCAGGCGGTTCCGTGCGCACGGTATTGGCACCCGATACTCCGGGAGAATTCTTACAGGTTGAATTGCGCATGTCCCCGGGCACACCGGAGGAGCGCACACTGCAGGCCGTCACTCAAATCGCCGATGCCTTTACAGCGATAGAAGATCGATACCGCAGCGAAAACGCACCCGATGAACGTTTACTGCGACACATGGCCACCTATGGATTCGAGCGCATTAATGGCCGCATTGACGTTGAATTAACGAAGGAAGATAAGCGAACGATTTCAACGCGCAAAATCGAAGAACTCTGGCGCATAGAAGTTGGAAAAATACACGGTGCAGAAGTGTTCTCTATCACCAGCGCAGAGGGTCCCAGCTTCGGCCCATCCATTGCGTTTGACCTGATGCATAAAGACTTTAGTACGCTGAAAAATGCGTCCGCCGACTTTGAAGAAAGGTTAAGGCGCTACACGGGGCTTTACGATATCCGTAACGGCGTTAGCGATACTTCTGATGAGTTCCATCTTGATATCCTGCCTGAGGCAGAGGCTTTGGGCATTACTCGCTATGACTTGGGCACACAGGTACGACACGCGTTTTACGGGGCAGAGGCTCAGCGTGTGCAACGCGGCATCGATGAGGTCAAAGTGATGGTGCGCTACCCCAAGGCAGACCGCGAAAACGTCAGTAGTTTGAACAATATGTTCATCCGAACACCAGCAGGAGATGAGGTGCCATTCGACACGGTGGCTGACCTACAAGTTAAACAAGGTCTAGTGAAAGCAACGCGTATCAACTATCAGCGTGCTGCAGAACTCACGGCAGAAGTTAATAAGCGTGTCGTCGAGCCGGACAAAATCATCAAGGATATCGAAAATAATCTTATACCCGCCCTACAGGAGAAATATCCAGGGCTGACCTACAGTATTTCCGGTGCCGCCGATGAAGAAGCCAAGATGGCCGTCAGTATGATCATAGGCTTCTCGTTGGCCCTGTTTGGTATTTATGCCTTACTGGCGATTCCCACCAAGTCTTACTTGCAGCCTTTGATCATAATGGGTGTCATCCCCTTCGGCATGATCGGCGCGATATTTGGCCACTGGGTGATGGGGTATCCCATGAGCATGATGTCTCTGATGGGTGTGATCGCCCTTAGTGGCGTGGTGGTCAACGACAGTCTCATACTGGTGGACTTTGTCAACAAGGCCGTCGCAAACGGCGCCGACCGCTATGCGGCGGTGGTCGAGGCCGGGGGAAGACGCTTTCGAGCGATTCTGCTAACCTCGTTGACCACCTTTTTTGGCCTGTTACCAATGCTAACAGAACGCACGACTCAAGCTGAATCAATGGTGCCCATGGCGATATCGTTGGCGTATGGCATCGTGTTTGCCACCGTGATTACGCTGCTTTTAATACCCTGCTTGTATATGATTTTGGAAGACCTCGCCAGCTGGCGTGCCAACAAAAACATCGCGCAAGATGCGCTGGTTCAGTCCTGATAGGCGAAAGTCGGCTAGTGCGCCATAGAACAGGTGACGCAGCGCATATAAAGGTGTCCTGGGTCTTGCATACTACCCAATTCTTTCGCGACTTCCTGCATTGGGCCCAGCAAACCCGATAGCGCCGCGCTAGTGGCAGATCGCGTGAATACGTTCAGACTTCCGACGCTGTTGGCCAATTGCTTCAACACCATATCCCGAGGGGACAGAGGCCTTTCCACGTATTGCACCTCATAACTTTCTAAGTCAGCTATCGCGGCAGCAGCAGCGATTGCATCCTGCAAACTGCCGAGATTATCCACCAGACCGGTCTTTAACGCATCGGCAGCGCTCCATACCCGACCTTCAGCCAACGGATCAACTTCCGCGACACTCATGTCCCGCCCCTGAGCTACAATCCCGACAAAACTTTTGTAGGCAAACTGCACGCCACTGTTTAGCGCGTCCACCAGTTGCGGGTTCAATGGCCGATCAGCCCGCATTGAACCGGCTAAGTCTGTGGTGCCTACACCGTCTGTGGATATGCCCAGGCGCTGTAGCAACTCCTCAAAGGTGGGGAACGCAGCGAAGACGCCGATGCTGCCAGTAATCGTGGATGGGGTCGCCCAAATTTCATCAGCGTCGGCGGCAATATAATAGCCTCCGGAAGCCGCGACGGCGCCCATTGACACAACCACAGGCAAGCCCATATTTCGCGCATAGACCACCTGTTCTCGAATAATTTCCGATGCAAACATGCTGCCACCACCACTGTTTACACGCAATACTATCGCCTTGACGCCATCGGCTTCGACGGCACCACGAATCAGCTGCGCCAAAGAATCACCCCCAATCGATCCTGGCGGTTGTTGCCCTGGCATAATCGTGCCCTCTGCCGTTATGACTGCAACGCGGTCGCTGTCAGAAGTGCCCAGCGACATCGGACGCTTCCGCGCCACATAGCGCTCAAAAACAACCGCTTCATACAGACCATCGTCATCGCTTGCCCCGACCAGTTCAACAAGGAAATCATTGCCCTCGCTGCGAGTGAGCAAACGATCCACCAACCCCGACTGAAGCGCTGTCTGTGCCGCATCTCCTCCCTGCTCTTTCAGCCGCTGCGCAAAGTTGTCTATATAATTATCGACCGTTCCGGATTTGAGTGTCCGTTGTGTTTCAACGCTGGTCGTATACTGTCCCCACAATTCATTCAGCCAGCGACTGGTGAGCGCTTTCTGAGCGGGGGACATATCGTCACGCATGAATGGTTCCACTGCTGACTTATGATCTCCTGCGCGAAAAACGTGCACATTGACCGATATTTTCTTCAGCGCCGCTCGAAAGTAGTTTTGATAACTGCTATAGCCTTCTA
The DNA here is from genome assembly GCA_028823475.1 of Halioglobus sp. Taxonomy (GTDB): domain Bacteria; phylum Pseudomonadota; class Gammaproteobacteria; order Pseudomonadales; family Halieaceae; genus Marimicrobium. The sequence continues at coordinate 5,167 of JAPKBI010000112.1, forward strand.
ACGCCACCCCACCTAAGGGATGCGCAATCACTGTGTCAGCATGACTGGCTAGCAAATACTGGTCCTGCGTGTAGTAATCACCGATCGCTACCATGGGCTTTCCGCTCTCGCGAAAGTTTTGCAACGCGTCAACAATCTCTTGGGTTTTACTGATACCGAGACGCTCTAGGGAATCGAGCTCCATGACCAAAGAATTAATGGACGGGTCTGCCGCCGCATAATCAATCGCCTCTATAATGTCTCGAAGCAAGACCTCGTGATTTTCAGGAGAGGGGGCCGCTAACAAGGCCTGCAAAGGATTAATCTCTGACTTCTGATCCACCACCGTGCCACTTATATTTAACAACAACGCCGCTTTTTCTGGCAGCGGCTCAGGCGCACCGCCAATATAAACAAAATAGATAAAAGCGATTAGAGCCAGAAACAGTATGTTTGACGTTGCCAGTCTTACGCGCGTGAGTCCCCGCCAAATCCCAGAAAAAATTCGGCGAACTGGGGAAGGTTTACTCATATTCTAAGCTCCAGTATCTGTTTCAGATCCGTCTATTACACGCAGGTCTCTGGCCCGCCAGCGAACATATAACATCGCAACCGTAAACAGTATCACAACCGCTACCAACCCGGTCACCACCATCAGACTATCTGGCTGCGCGAAGATACGCTGCACCAGTATCATGAAGTACCCCAGACAAACGAAACACAACCAGATATAGCTGCGCAAATTATCTTTGAGCATACCCGGTACGAATATCAGTAACGGCAACACCTTGAGCACCCAAATAAACCATGGAGCCTGATGCGTCCACGCATCAGCAGCTTGCTGTAGCAGCAATATCGACCAACTCGTCCACGTCAGCCGAGACGCGATTGAACTTAAAGAAATACTCATCGCGCTTCTCCCGCAACCAGGCGCGCTACTCGCTGTCCTAGCGCACGACACAACCCAGCTTCAACATCGTCTACTGCCCGCATATTATCATTACCCGCCCAGTGCGAAGCCCCATAAGGTGTTCCACCGGAGGTAGTACTCATTAAGCCCGTTTCACTGTAGGGAAGTCCTGCAATGATCATGCCGTGATGTAACAGCGGCAGCAGCATACTGAGCAAGGTCGACTCCTGCCCCCCATGCATACTTGAGCTGGAGGTGAAAACGGCAGCCGGCTTGTCAATCATGGTGCCGCTTAACCATAAGGTGGAGGTTTGATCGATAAAATACTTCAGCGGTGCGGCCATATTACCAAAACGAGTAGGACTGCCCATAATCATTCCAGCACAATCACGTAGATCTGATAATTCGCAGTAGAGAGGGCCGTCTGCGGGGATATCTTCTTCTGTCTGCTCGCACACTGAAGAAACAGCGGGGACCGTGCGCAGTCGGGCAGCCACACCTGACACCCGTTCAATGCCGCGTGCTATGTGCTGTGCCATCGTCGCTGTCGCACCCTGCCGGGAATAGTAAAGCACCAGCACATAGGGCTCTGCTGTCACTTGATAAGCTCCAGAACATTCTCAGGGGGGCGACCAAGCACGGCCCGACTTCCTTTGACCACGATGGGCCGCTCAATCAGCTTCGGATATTTGGCCATGGCTGCTAGTATTTCCTCGTCATCGGAGT
>JAPKBI010000113.1 GCA_028823475.1 Halioglobus sp.
ACAGACGTGCAAGCGGTCTTGCGAACGTAAATTGCCCTCTTCCGATGAGATCATAAGCCTCTGTGCCCCCGAGGCGTAATCTACGCCCTCAAAAAAATAAAATCAGGATTGACTGTTTTATTTTTAGCTCCCATACTCCCCGCTTAACCTAGAAAAGGGGATAAACCTTGACTGCACCGACCGTCACTGACAACCGGCCTCTCGCGGACATGGCACTGTTTGATACAGATACACTGAAATGCCCTTACCACTACGATAAAACCCTGCGCGATACCGCGCCGGTCTATCAGGATCCGGATTCTGGCGTCTTTGTAATCTCAACCTATGAGCTGATACGCGAAGCACACAAGAACGATGCTGTGTTTTCCAACGAGTTCATGTTGGCGAAGGGCTCCGCAGAAAAACTGGATGCGGATATTGATGCCGCCATGAAAAATACCTATAACCTAGGCAAGGGCACACTCCTGACGGTAGATGACCCTGAGCACAAAATCTACCGTGACACTGTCAGAGATTTTTTCCTCGCCAAAAACATTGAGCAATATCGCCCTTGGGTGAGCGAACTGGCTGAAAGGTTGGTCAGCGAAATTCCTACCGGGCAGCCTTATGACTTTATCAAGAAATTTGCTCGTCCTTTACCCTTATCCATGATCATGCACGTACTGGGCATCCCTCTGGAAATGATCGACGATGCCTTCAAGTGGACGAATGCCAATGTCACTGTGCTGTCGCAGGTCTCAGACAAGCAAGGTTTGTTGGATGCACACGCTGGGGTAAAAGAAGAATACGACTGGTTCGTGACTGCGTTGGATGCACGCCGCGCCAACCCGCAGGATGACTTACTCAATCTGGTTGCCCATGCGACGTTCGAAGGTCGACCACTGACAATAGAAGAACAGCTGGGCCACTGTACGCAATTCCTAGTCGCCGGCAATGAAACCACCACGGCAACACTCGCTGAAGGTATCAGACAGCTGTGTCTTAATCCGGAGCAGGAAGCGGCAGTACGCAATGACCGTTCGCTCATTCCAAACCTCGTAGAAGAGACATTGCGCCTTGCGACACCCACCTCAAATATGTGGCGCATGACAAAGCAAGATCACACCATCGGTGGGGTGGAGATTCCCCTAGGCAGCATGGTCCTGCTGAAGTACTTCTCGTCCAACCACGACGAGGCCATGTTTGACCAACCCATGGAGTTTGACGTGACACGGGCGAACGCAAAACGTCATATCGCCTTCGGGTTTGGCACGCATGTGTGTATCGGCCAGCATCTGTCTCGCCTTGAAATGATTGTCGCCTGGGAAAAAATCTTCGATGGCACCACCAGCATGCGACTCAATTGCTCTGCACAAGATCTGGATTATATGCCCAATATACTGCTGCGCGGTCTCGAGACGCTTCCTGTTATTTTTGAAAAATAGACAGCCCTTTCGAAGGGTTTTTAAAGCCTCACTGATTGCGGGAAATTTGAGTCGCTAGCCGCGCCTTCATGGGCAACACCCACTGATCTTTAAGTTGCGCTGACAATAGGCCCGCATCGTCAAGATCGTCGCACAATTTCATTTGATGCGTGAGATCAAACATATCTAGCTGGCGACAAATTTTAGACTCATCGTTCAGCGTGAGAAACGAAATACCCGGTGTTTCGTAAAAAGAACCATCAGCGCGCTGCCCCGGACCACGGTTCATCCAGTGCGTCACCAGTTTATTGCCAGCACCGGTGTAAACGCCCATGTAGGGAAACGTCCAGCCTTCCCAGCCTACTTGCATATCTCGCCCATAATGCGTGGCCTTGATCTCGTCTATACCATTAGCGGTTACATCCATTACACCGGCATATTGACAGGTATACACGCAGTCTAGTGCATACAGTTCATCCACAAAAAATAACCAGTCATCGGTGCGAGATGCCTCTTTATGAGCGGCAATTAATTTTTCCGCCGTCGCTCTCAATGTTTGTTCCGTCAACCCACTCATGTATTCTACTCCCAAAAAATCAACTACCGTTGTGGCTCGTTGATTGCGTCAGCATCGATGACTATTACTATTTCTCACTAAATTTTGATCGCCATCGTTATTAGAATATCGATTTGGATGTTAATGCATTGGGTCGGATCTCCATCAAATCGATTGCAACGCCCGGGGGTTGTGACAGTGCGTAGCGCACCGCGTCCCCCACATGCGTCACTTCCATACCCAAGTCCATGTGCGCGCCAACGTCCTTCCACGCTGCCAGCGCACCCTCAAGCGCCTGTGTGTCCCAGCCATCGGAAAAATTTGTCCATGCACCACCGGGTCGAATACACGTAACGCCAATGCCATCAGCCTGTACCTCCAACCTCAGATCGCGTGTAAAGCGCTCTACTGCGGCCTTAGTTGAGGCATAAATCGATAGATGGCTCATCTCATCATAATGCCAGGCACTTGCTGAAGAAATCGTGATAATGCGTGGGTTTTCACTGCCTTTTAACATCGGGATCGCCAACTGGGAACAGAACACCGTACCTAAAAAATTAGTCTGCACCTGCAAAAGCACTTCTTCTTCTACAAGATTTTCCACCTTGTTCGGTGTCGCCAATCCCGCGTTATTCACCAGTCCATCAAGACGTCCGAAATGCGTGTGAATTTTTTCAAATGCAATACTGACACTCGCTCGAGACCCAACATCAGCGGCCACACCGAGCGCATGGTCCGCTCCAATCTCTGCCACCGCCTGATCAAGACCCGACTGATTACGGCTTATTAGCCCAACACGCGCGCCGTGCCCTACAAGACTTTTGGCAATGGCCAGCCCAAACCCCCGTGAGCCACCGGTAACAATGTAAACGTTATTGTGCAACTCCCGACTCATGTGGCAATCGCAATGGCAATCGTTTTAGTTTCAAGATATTCCTCAAAACCCTCACGGCCCATCTCTCGACCGAGACCACTTTGCTTGTAGCCGCCAAACGGCGCATCTGCTCCGTAAAAATTTCCACCATTAACATTAACAGTACCGGTGCGAATGCGCCGCGCAACAGCCAATGCACGTTCGTCAGTGGCAGACCAGACGCTCCCTGACAGGCCATAGTCAGAATCATTGGCGATACGCACGGCATCGTCCTCATCGTCGTAGGCAATAACTGCGAGCACAGGGCCGAAGATTTCCTCGCGCGCGATAGTCATCTCATTCGTCACATCCATAAATACCGTGGGCTCTACATAATAGCCTTTATCCAGATTAGCAGGCACACCGCCACCAATTAACACGCGGGCACCCTGCGCCTTTCCCAGTTCAATGTAGTTAAGGACGCGCTCACGCTGACGAGCGTTGACCAATGGGCCCATTATTTGACTGTCAGAGCTCGGATCACCGTACTGGATAAACCCGAAATAGGTTGGCAGCAGTGCCTCAACTTCAGCCTGCCGCGAGCGGGGAATTAGTAATCGGGTATTGATTGCGCAACCCTGACCAGAGTGAAAACATACCGCCAGAACACTCAGCAGACTTGAAGAAAGATCTGCGTCATCAAGTATGATATTGGCTGATTTTCCACCCAGCTCCAAAAACACTTTCTTAACCGTTTGGGCAGCACGCGCCATTATATGCTTACCAACAGCCGTGGAACCGGTAAAGGACACCATATCCACGCGCGGATCACCCACGAGTTGATCTCCCACGTCTTTCGGATTCTCAGACGTGATCACATTAAAGACACCAGGGGGAATATCGGTATGCTCCTTGACCACGCGACCTAACATTGTCGACGACCAGGGTGTCTCCGGCGCTGCCTTCAATACTAAGGTGCAACCAGCCGCGAGAGCAGGCACACATTTGGCGAGATTAATTTGTAGCGGCACGTTCCACGGGGTGATGCAGGCCACCACACCAATCGCTTCTTTTTCCACCAAGCGTCGGTTCTTACCTCCCATCATCTCAGAGACACCAATATCCCGGCTCCAGTCGAAGTCAGGCAAGCTTTTCAATGTGTAGTCGATGAAGCCAATAGGCAATTCGCACTGCGGCCCCATTTCCCCACAGATCCCCAGTGGCGCACCGGTCTCGGCGGCGATCTGTAACTTAAAGTCTTCCTGTACCGCGCGCAGTCCTTGCTGCAATTGTTCTAGACACCTGTGACGAAAGGCGTGATTCGTCGACCAGTCGGTTTCATCAAAGGCCCGGCGGGCAGCAGCGATCGCTCTATCCATATCTTCCAAGCCTGCATCGGCTACGTGCCCCATGACCTCTTCAGTCGCAGGATTAATATTCGGATAGGTTTTTCCAGAAACGGCTTCGCACAACTCGCCATCTATAAATAATCTTGTTTCGGGATTCATACTGCTGGCTCCTGTGACATTGGCGGCCGTGATTCGTCCTTGGCCATAAATACATCCTCGATACGATCGCATACATATTGTGCCGTGGGCATCACCACACCCTTAGCATTGGCAGTACTAATAGCGCACTCCAAATCCTTTCGACCCAGTCGCCCCATCGCGCCGAAATAGGCATCCATGTCTTCTTCGCTGGCTGTTTTTACCACAGCATTGCGACCGCTGGCGAACATAAACATTTGTTGGTTAACAACACCGTTGGACAATCCTACATCGCGCAACACTTCTACCGAAAGACCGCAGGCCTCAGCCAGCCGTGTCGCCTCCACCATAGCAACGAACTCGGTGTACTGGATAAAGTTATTGCACAGTTTAAGCGCTATACCAGAGCCTACAGGTCCAGCATGTACAATTTTTTCCGCAGAGGTTTCAAATACAGGAGAACCCTGTGCCAGCTGTTCCACGCTACCACCCACCATATAACACAGCGTACCGTCGACCGCTCGATGGGCCCCACCGGTAATAGGAGCGTCAATCAGATTGAGGCCCAGCTCGGATGCCTCTTGAGCCCATAACAACAGATTAGCCTGTGTAACAGTGCTATGAATCGCTATCAGTGTACCGGGAGCCGCGTGAGCAAAAATACCGTCAGCGCCATGCAAGAGGTTCTGCACCTGGGCGTCGTCGCGTACGCAGATACCGATGTGCACACAGGTCCGCGCAAGAGCCGCGGCCGAAGCGCAACCTATTGCGCCTTCCGCCACCAATTCTTCCACAGCAGGTGCATACATATCGTAAACATGTGCGTTGAATGCATCACAGATGAGCCGCTGTGCAGAGGGTTTGCCAATATTGCCAAGCCCTATATAGCCGACATTCACTTTCACGTTAATCCACTCCTTTATTGACGCCCTTTAGACCCAGCAGCGACTTGTTATTAGAGGTTAGTGTATCCATCAAAATCAGAGTCTGTCAATATAAATTGACTAGTAGTCAACTTAGGTTTACTATTTTCGCATGAACTCTGTCAGCCTAGAAAGTATCGAACCTCGCATGAGCAGGAATCGATATCGACATAACTTTTCCCGGCACCTTCTCGGTGTCGCACGCCATCTCCAAAGCACAATGATGAGTGCGCTGCAGCAGCAATACGGACATGACAATCTACGGTTGGGCTTCAGCCCCTATATTACGCTGCTTGGGGAAGGCGACAAACGACTGACTGATCTAGCAGAGATTTTGGGTATTTCTAGACAGGCCTGCAATCAAGCCGCCAAGCAGGTGGAAGCGGCGGGCTATATTGAGCGAACTGCTGACCCTGAAGACGGTCGCGCCAAGCAACTGACTCTGTCGCCTCGAGGCATCAAGCTACGTCGGGATGGTCTTCGCATTGTGGCGGAGTTGGACCAACAGTTCGCGGAGATCATTGATAGCTCACGAATTGTTGATGCCAGCAAGTCCCTACAAAAACTCTCTCATCGGCTCTCGCTCAGCTTCACGCCACAGAGCAATAACACTAGCGCGAGCACGGTCATGGGCGGGTTTTTACCCAGACTGTCAGATTACACACTGCAACGTCTTATGGAATTAACACGTGAAAAAGGTCATCCAGGGCTGAAGCTCTGTTTCGGTCAGGTGCTGGGCTTAATTGGCCCTTCTGGCGGGCGCATACAGAAAATTGCAGCAATTCACGACGTGAGCAAGCAGGCCATCAGCGCCATCGGCACAGAGCTGGAAAAACTCGGCTATCTGCAGCGCAAGGCAGACCCCGAAGACGCTCGGCAGGTTGTGCTTATCTTCACCGCCCACGGAGAAAAGCTTATTGCCGACTCGGTAATAAGTGGCAACGAATTGGAAATTGAATTCGCCGAAATTATTGGCCATACAGCGCTAAAGCGGCTAGACGCGACACTGCACGACCTGTACTTCGGACTGGCACTGGAACAAGGAATTTTTGACACAGGTAGCGCAGCAGATATTAGTCTGCTTGCGCATCAACTTCAGCAACGACTAGGTGAGCAAGGCAGCAAAGCACTCGCCAGCCTATTGCTCTCTCACACTGAATACGCAAGGTAAATGACGATGATGACAGATAACGAGTGGCTATCTTACCTATGGCAGCACTACCATATTCTGAGCTCACTAGCGGCACTGGCGGGCATCGTAGCCATAACCATTGTTGGCAAGAAACTTGCATTTAGTGTGCCCGCGGTGGGAGAAATGCGAAAACTCAACAGGGAAAAGGATAAGCCTAAGTGGAAGCTCGAAAAATACCCACCGATAGTTCGTGGGACCCAGAAAGTCGGCCTGTATTGCAATCTCGTCTTTTTCCTTGTTCTGCTGCCATTTTGCATCACATTTGAAAATCAAGCCGTTTGGAAAGTGCTGTTAGACACGGCGGTCATTCTGCTGTTTTACGATTTTTTTTACTATCTGTCGCATCGATT
>JAPKBI010000114.1 GCA_028823475.1 Halioglobus sp.
TGGGTAGTAATGTCGTCACTCTCCAACTCCGCAAGAAAACGCAGAGAGTCATCGACCTCGTCAACATACTGCTCTATCAAGGTTTTGGTGCCAAATTTTGCATGGCTATAGAGACTATGCCGCCCCATGCCACCCAAGTTCCCATGAATACCCTCATTGAGAGTGAATAAAAGCCCTTGGTAATCCTGGCGCGCGCGCAAATAACGCAGTTTGTCCAAGCGCAATCGGATCTGTGAGTAGTCGTATTGGCTCGTCTTGTCTACCCCACGCCAGCGCTTGTGCCCGGAAATTTCATCATGTTCCTGAGCAGACTCGCTCCACGCCTCATAGGTAGTGGCCTGGTCCATCTGCTTCTTGAGATTCTTTAGTTTACGTGCGTTTAACAATGAGATACCTCTATGAAAGAGCGGCGATTTGCGCATTCTTAACCTAGCATAAGCGAAATACACACTAACTCATAGCACCCAATGAGCCCCGTTTTCCAGCGCTCGTGCTCGTCGTCCTAGACGAGTCAAGTTTCCAGCTATTCATCGCTAAAACAAAAAGCTTTTGGCACAATTTGGCCTCTACTAGTGCGCGTTGTGCTCAAAGCACTTAATATGAGTACATCAGAGGAAAGATTACGGAACCACGGCAAACTCAACAACATAAAGGAACCGAGCCTTGCGCGCTTATTTATTCATTGTCCTTTTACTGTTGCTTATTTTTGGCAGCATTGCAGCTTTTCTATACGACAAGTTTTCCACACTGGCCGGCATGGATTTCACCCCGCCGCCCATCACCATTGCCGCCGCCACCGCACAATCGTCGCTCTGGCCCGCGGAACTCGAAGCTGTTGGCACTATTCGGGCTGCACGGGGCGTGCAATTGAGTGCGGAAACCAGCGGTGAAGTCATTGTCATTAACGTAAAGTCTGGCGAAAGGGTCAATGCTGGGCAATCCATACTTACCCTCAACAATGGCAAGGAAAGGGCTGGCCGCCTCCGAGAGCAGGCAAACCTGAAATTAGCACGGCAGTTATACGAGCGGGATGCTCGCTTAGTGAAGCAAAAATCTATTCCGCAAAGTCAGTATGACCGCTCCTTAGCCGATCTAGAGGGCGCTATCGCGCAATTGGCCCAGACCGATGCCCAACTGGATGACAAGCGTATCGTCGCACCCTTTGACGGCACTATTGGAATCTTCAAGGTTAAAGTCGGGGATTACATTGAGTCCGGCACACCAATTACCAACCTACAAGACCTCAGTGAATTGGAGATCGATTTTTCTGTGCCTGATCGATACTACCCAAGTCTGCGACCGGGATTGAAGATTGCCGTGCATGTTTCGGCTTTCCCAGAAAGGGTATTAGAGGCAACACTGAGCGCGCTTGACTCCACTGTCGATAGCGGCACTCGCAACCTTATGTTGCGCGCGAGTCTGGAAGACAGTGACGGCATCCTTCCAGGAATGTTTGCACGATTGGTTATCGATCTTGACCAACCGACACGAGTCGTCACCGTACCGGAAACTGCTGTCAGCTATTCATTGCATGGCAACACCATCTACGTTCTGTCACAAGGCAAGGGACAAACTACTGTGCAACCACGCGTGGTAAAAACAGGTGCAACGCGGGACGGACAGACCGCTATTCTTGAAGGTCTTCTGAGCAGCGAATGGGTGGCTACCGTCGGGCAAAATAAATTATATCGTGGTGCCCGTGTCACTATTGATGACACAGTGAAGCTGTAGATCCAAATGGCCTTTACCGACCACTTTATAAAACGCCCCGTACTGGCCATCGTGGTCAGCAGCCTATTGCTGTTACTCGGCGGCACCGCTTTGTCTAGAGTGAATTTGCGCGAATTTCCTGAAATTGAGCGCAGTGTCATTTATATCGCAACGACGTTCCGCGGTGCCAGTGCACGCACCGTTCAGAGTTTTGTAACCACGCCTCTACAGGTCAGTATCGCCGGCGCGCGCGGTATTGAGTACATGAATTCTACAAGTCATCCGAGTATCTCGGAAATCGAAGTCCATGTGCGTCTGGGAGAGAACAGCAGTAACGTGTTGTCGGAGGTAATCGCCAAAGTCAATGAGGCACGGGGAGATCTGCCGCGTGAAATTGATGATCCGGTGGTCACTACTGTCAGCGGTGGTGACGCCATGATGTATCTGGCGTTCTTCAGCGAACAAATGACACCGTACCAAATTACCGACTATCTCCTCCGTAATGTGCAACCCCAGCTTGCCACACTTGAGGGTGTTGGAAAAGCCAATATCTTTGGCCGCTTTCTGGCCATGCGTGTGTGGCTAGACCCAGTACGCATGGCCGCGTTTGGAGTGACGGCAACCGATGTAAACGATGCTATCCAGCGGGATAATTATGTCTCCACTTCCGGCGCTACAGAGGGTGGCCTGGTGCGGGCAACCATTGACGCCCGCACCGACATGAAAAGTGTCGCTGATTTCAAAAAATTGGTCGTCCGGCAGGTAGGCGAGGAAAGGGTTAGATTGGGCGATGTGGCAGATGTCGAACTGGCGGCAGAAACCTCTCAGCTCAAGACGCTATCCAGTGGACGCGATGCGGTATTCATGTCAATTGCACAGGCCCCTGACGCGAATCCGCTGGACGTCTCACGTGAGGTCCACGCGGCGCTTCCTGGCATCAGGGAGAACCTGCCGGCCGATATGGAGCTTTTTCTGGATTGGGACGGCAGCGTTGTCATCGACGAAGCACTAAAAGAGGTCATCACGACACTGGTAGAGACCAGCCTAATTGTTATCCTGGTAATTTATCTATTCCTTGGTTCATTGAGGGTCGTATTAATCCCTCTGGTCGCCATACCACTGTCACTCATCGGCGTCGTATTTCTGGTTCTGGCGATGGGGTTCTCTCTTAATCTTCTCACACTACTGGCCATGATTATTGCCATTGGTTTAGTCGTCGATGACGCTATTGTCGTGGTGGAAAATGTGCATCGGCATATCGAGCTGGGCGCATCGCCACGAGACGCCGCATTAGTGGGTGCTCGCGAGGTCGCTTTACCCGTGGTAGCCATGACCCTAACACTGGCCGCGGTCTACGCACCCATCAGTTTTATAGGGGGCCTCACTGGCGCCCTGTTCAGTGAATTTGCGCTGACACTGGCGGGGGCAGTTGTCGTATCTGGCATCGTCGCGCTCACTCTGAGCCCAATGATGTGCGCCCATGTACTCAAAGATAGCGAGCATCAGGGCCGTCTCGCCAATTGGCTGGACCAAAGTTTTGATCGGCTAAACAAACACTACCGGAGATTGCTGTCGATCTGTCTGAAAGAACGCGGAGCCGCTGTGCTATTCGCTGCCAGCATCCTAGCCAGCCTACCTGTACTGTTTATGTTGGCGCAGGAAGAACTGGCACCCGAAGAGGATACCGGAGGCATCTACGTCACAGGTGTGTCGCCGCGCTATGCCAATATCGAATATACCGACTACTTCCTCAATGACGTGGTAAATATCTGGAAGGAAATACCCGAGTTCAGCCACTCCTGGCAGGTTATATCTCCCAACGGAAACTTTGGCGGCATTACGCTGAAGCCCTGGTCTGAACGACAACGCACGCAACAAGAGGTGCATGCTGAATTCCAGGAAAAGCTCGGCGGGGTTGCAGGTATGCAGTTATTTTCCTTTGGCACACCGCCACTCCCGGGTTTCGATGCGGGGCTCCCGGTCAGTTTTGTGGTGGCCTCCACAGCAGATTATGAAGAAGTAATGCGCGTGGGCGATGAGTTGATTAAAGCCGCCAATGAATCAGGACTGTTTATTTTCATTACTCAGTCGCTGGATTTTGATCGCCCTGAGGTTAGGGTCAACATCGACAGGGAGCTCGCCGCAGATTTAGGTATTTCCATGCGAGACATTGGACAGACACTGTCTACGATGCTGGGCGAAGCGGAAGTGAATCGCTTCAACTTAGAGGGACGTTCTTACAAGGTAATTCCTCAGGCCGCAACGGGTTTCCGCCTAACCAAGCAGGAGCTGGAGAAATACTACGTGCGCACGTCCAGCGATGAACTTGTGCCACTGTCGGCCGTTATATCGTTGGCGTCAGGCGTAGAACCGAACGAATTGACCCAGTATCAACAACTAAACAGCACCACCATACAAGGCATAATGATGCCGCCCAACAGCCTGGGCACCGGATTAGCATTCCTACGCGAGCAGATGAAAGAGATCGCGCCAAAAGATTTCAAGGCCGGATATACCGGCGCCTCACAACGTTTCATGCAGGAGACTGGCTCCTTTCCCATCCTGTTTGCCCTGTCGCTGGTTCTTATCTTCCTAGTGCTCGCTGCACAGTTCAACAGTTTTCGGGATCCGTTCATAGTGTTACTCAGCGTGCCATTGTCAATTTTTGGCGCAGCAGTGCCCATCGCACTGGGCTTCGCTACCTTGAATATTTACACGCAGATTGGCTTGTTGACATTGATAGGCCTGATTAGCAAGCACGGCATTCTCATCGTAGAGTTTTCCAACAAACTCTCTTTACAAGGCATGAGCCGTCGCGACGCCGTCCTCGAAGCAGCTTCCCTTCGATTGCGCCCAATACTCATGACCACATTTGCCACTGTAATGGGGGTGTGGCCGCTGGTTATTGCCACAGGTCCAGGCGCCAACAGCCGCTTCAGCATCGGGCTAATGATCACTGCGGGCATGTTGGTAGGCACCCTGTTCACCCTGTTTATTATCCCCGTGTTTTATCTGCCTTTTACAGCCCGCGGAGCAGCGTCAGAGCGCACAAAAGAACCCACAGAGCTTTCTCTGACTTAAGCTCTTGAGGTAGCTCGGAACTCCTGCTTAGCGGCCAAGCTCGATACTTTTCAGTCAAAAACTAACCTGCCCAACAGGTTTTGATGGGTGTAATCGTGACGCAGTGCGACGCATCAGCGATGCCGTGCCACAGTTGCTCCAATCTTGATACATATTTAGCCATCAGCCTCACACTGAGGTATATTTACGGATTACCGTTTGCGATAAGGCCTTTGTTATGACAGCAATCCACAAAAGACTCTATTTTCGGCTCCGCCAATCTCTGGCCAGCACACTTTTTCTCAAGCCACAGCCAAAACCAATGGTATTCATCGGCGAAGGGTCTACTGTCCAGTTGAGCAAGGCTATTGGTCGCTTCGGTTTGCGTAAAATTCTGGTAGTGACTGATAAGCCACTCCACGATTTGGGGGTTCTCAATACAACACTGGAAGCGCTGCACCAGGCTGGCGTACAGACAGCCATTTTCGATGGAGTACTGCCAGATCCGACAGCGCAGATAGTGGACGATGGTATTGTCTGCTATCACCAAGAGCGCTGCGACTCCGTACTGGCATTCGGCGGAGGTTCTTCCATTGATGCGGCTAAGGTAATTGCTCTGGGAGCCGCCAACAATTGCAACACAGCGGGCTGCCTGGGTATCGGCAAATGCAAACTACCAGCCGTGCCCTTTTTTGCCGTGCCCACAACGGCAGGCACAGGCTCTGAAGCAACATTTATCGCCGTGATTTCCAATAACGAAACGCATGCAAAGGACGCCGTTGTAGATCCATCCCTTATACCTAAGGCCGCGGCGCTGGATCCCGAAATAATGCGCGGACTACCAAAACACATTACAGCCGCGACTGGCATGGATGCACTCACCCATGCAATAGAGTCCTATATCGGACGATGGGAGACAGACGACACAAACTATTACGGGCTCGCCGCTTGTCGACTCGTGTTCGACAACCTCGCAGAAGCCTGTCGCAACGGCGACAATTTGCAGGCGCGCGAATCGATGGCACTCGCATCACACTATGGCGGACTGGCAATTACCAATGCACTGGTTGGATACGTGCATGCAATTTCCCACAACCTCGGCGCGAAATATGGGGTGCCGCACGGACTGGGCAATGCGTTGCTATTACCGCATGTGCTGGAACTCCTTAAAGAGGATGCGACGGAGAAGCTTGCTGATATCGCCGTCTACTGTGGTATGGGTGCGCGCACTGAAACATCCACCGCGCTGACACGCAAATTAATTGACCAGATCTGGGCTCTTAATGATGAAATAGGCATTCCACGAACGACTGATGTCATTCGCCCAGACGATATTGAAGGGCTGATTACCGCTGCTTTGACCGAAGGCGGAAATTATCCCTCGCCGCGATTCATTACCGAAAATGAGTGCCGTGGCGTGCTAATGACTATTAGTTCCTGATAGCGTTGTAATCATTTTCAGCGGAACTAGGCTGTTTACTCTTCCTGACATTTTTCAATATCAGGAAGAAAATTTTGGCCTATATACGTCTCTTTTAAAGCTGCCACTCTCCTTAGGGTGAATCCGATTCACCCGTTTCCGTCTTCGTATCATTAAGCACCCTAGACCGATACTCCTCCACCAAATGACGTTTATACAGCTTGCCGTTGTCCATGCGCGGCAGCTTAGGATGAAAGTCTACTGAGCGTGGCATTTTTATGCTGGAGATACGTTCGCGCAGCCATTCCATAATCTCTATGGCTGTCTCATCTGTCGCGTCAGCCCAATTCATTGGCTCGATCACTGCTTTAACTTCTTCCCCGAACTCCTCGTTCGGAATTCCAAATACCGCCACGTCAGCCACCTTATCGTGGATGGCCAGAATATTTTCAACTTCCTGAGGATAAATATTTACCCCACCACTGATGATGGTAAAGTTTTTACGGTCGGTAAGGTAAAGATAGCCTTCGTCATCGACGTAGCCCACATCACCGG
>JAPKBI010000115.1 GCA_028823475.1 Halioglobus sp.
AAATGATGGGTGTTTCAATGCCAAGTAATTCAGTGAGTCTTGTTTTCATAATCTATTTGTCCAGGGTTGCGTAATTAAATCTTTGAAATTATGGTTTCGGCGAATTCTGTAAGCCCCGCCACCGGATCTTTGCCTAGTCCGAATATCGGCACGATGATGCGTGATGCG
The DNA here is from genome assembly GCA_028823475.1 of Halioglobus sp. Classification (GTDB taxonomy): domain Bacteria; phylum Pseudomonadota; class Gammaproteobacteria; order Pseudomonadales; family Halieaceae; genus Marimicrobium. The sequence goes on from JAPKBI010000115.1 coordinate 169, forward strand.
CCTGCATCTTCAAAGGCTTTGATAGCGTCTATTCCACCCTGCATATTCCACATGCATGAGATTTCGATACTGTCTGGGTCTCTGCCCTCCGCCGCACACGCTGCAGCCAATGGGGCCATTTTCTCTGCCAGAGCCTCGGGGTTATCGACAGGCAGGAACCAGCCATCACCATGGCGCACAACCCGCTCATAGATTTTACCTTTTGTGCCACCCATAATAATGGGGATTCCGGATTTCTTCGCAGGAACAGGATAACTTTTGAACCCCGACCAGTTGATAAACTCACTCTGGTGTTCCACCACTTCACCCGACCACACTTTTTTCATAGCGATAATGTAGTCGTCAAAGCGGGCCCCACGACGTTCAAAGGGAACACCCATGGCATCAAATTCTTCCTGTAACCAGCCAATGCCTGCACCCAGCATGAAACGTCCGCCTGAAACAAAATCCAGACTGGCCGCCTGTTTTGCCAGGAACATGGGATTAGCCTGCGAAACAATATTAACCCCGGTGCCAAGCAACAGCGTTTTGGTGTTGGCCGCAATCGCCGTCAATGCAATCAGGGGATCAACGAAGTTTGTTTCGGGCCTAGCACCCATTTTTCCGTCGGCACTGTAGGGATACTTCGAGGCGTAATCTTGAGGAACAATCACGTGCTCAAACGTCCACACCGACTCAATGCCAACCGACTCCGCCAGCTGGGAGTAACCTACTATTTGCTCGATGCTTTTCACGCCGACATTGACGGGTATTAAGCCAAATTTCATTATTTTTACTCCTTCGTCAGTACTAAAAATGTGGTGATTGCCCTTCGACAAGTTCCAATTGCCCTGCCCTGCGTTCAAGCCAGTGGTGGATTGTAACGTTTAAGGCTGAGCGACCGCCGATACTGTCCAGCAAGGTATCCGCAGCGACCCTAGCATCGCCGTCCAGAGACTGGTAGTGCAGCCAAGCTCGCTGAAACAACCACTGCGCATAGCTGCTGATGAATCGCTTTCCGGTAACAGGGCCGGTAGTAAATTCATGCTGGCCAAGAAATCGCGGAATGTTGCCGCCCGGTGTTTCCTGCAGCCATGCACTGTTGTGCTCAATAACATCCAATACATCGGGTAGTTGGTCGCTGCACATTGTTTTGAGTATAGGAAGCAGCGTGTCGGGGATAACATCATGCGCTAGAAACTGTCCTGAAAGAGGCAGCGGCCCATTCATTCGTTCTACCCAGGCATAGACGTTGGGAGCCCGCTTCTGCATTAACGCTTTGGGGACCGGGTCGCGGCCCAGGTGCGCATAGAGCGGCCCCATGAGGCCATAATCACCAATACTGGGACGCGACCCTAACAGGAAGTCAAATTGGGCAAAGTGTTGATCTAGTTGGTCCAGTAATGCCAAGTACGTTAGCTCGATTCCGGGAATGGTATCCTCGGTAATCCCCAGATTCGGCAGCATTGCGCTGAACGGTTTAGAGACCCGCTCGCCAATGGCGATCTGTTCCTCAATACTCGCCTCGGGCACACTCAACCTGCCAAACTCTGACATGACAAAGTCATGCTGCTGGTCCAGCACACTCCAACGGTAATGCATGGCGGGAATCATCAGCCACTCATCGCCATACAGCTCCAACAGCAAGGCGATAAGACGTTGCAACGGCGCTTCAGGATAGACCGAGAAGTCAGGGTGTCGGTCCTCTAAAAAGTCGATAATATCGGTCGTGTCTTGGACATACTGGCCATCCGAGGTTTCCAGTACGGGGATAATCGGGGCGCCAACATTGGGCAGGATTATATCCAGATAGACATCCCGCGAGGCGGGCCGCTCCTCCCAGTTCAATCCTTTGTAACGCATATAGGCACGTACCTTGCCCGTAAACAACGAATGATCAGCGCCGTATAGAATGTAGTCAGCAGCCATATAGAGTGTCGCTTTGTGTCGATTCAGGCAATAGTGGCAGAATGAAGCCCGTCGCACTCGATCCATTCAGAACGGGCGCCATGCAGCTTGCTACCTATTGGCAGATAGTGTGTCACTATCGTTAGATTTAATCAAACCGGCCCGATGAGTGCCCAGTGGTCGCGCGCGGGATATGGGGTTATATATGCCATTGTCTCTACCAGATATAATAGCTAAGCTATTATAATCTAACGATAGATGGGCAGAATCAAAAAAATAGGGTCTCGACCTGGTCGAAGATGAACTTTATTTAGATGACAGCGTCCATACAGGTATGATTACAATCCGAGCGTTCGGCGCTTATATCAGGTAGGAATATTTTGAATTTATTACACCACACCAAATTGACTGGCCGCGTCGTATCTCTTGCTTTGCTATTGAGCGTCTGCTTTCCCGCCTGGAGCATCATTGAGTACACGGAGCAGCAACGAGATACTGCGGTAGAAATGGTTGCTAAGCTTCAGGAGCGTCATTACGCCAAGCTGCCCTATGGCGACGAGCTGTCATCACAACACTTAGACAATTACGTTAACAGCCTAGACAGCGGGAAAATGTTCTTCACAGCAGTTGATTTGGCCGACTTCGAACAGTACCGATCTGTCATGGATGACCAGTTACAGGAAGGCAAGCTTGACGCCGGCTTCACGATCTTCAACCGGTATCACCAGCGAGTACAGGACCGATTGAATAACGTGTCCGACACCCTACCTGAAACCGTAGCGGCTATGGATTTCACTATTGACGAAAGCTATGCGCTTGACATGGAAGATCGCCAGTGGGCTAAAGATCAAGCAGAACTAGACGACCGGTGGCGCAAGCAGTTAAAAAACCAGGTTTTGAGTCTTAAAATTGCTGACAAAGATGAAGACGAAATTGTCCCCACATTGCAAAAGCGTTACGACCGACAACTGCAGAGCGTCACGAAATATAACAGTCAGGATGTATTCCAGATTTATGCAAATGCCTTGACGGAACTGTACGACCCGCACACCAATTATTTATCCCCACGAAGTACCGAGAACTTTAATATCAATATGAGCCTGTCGTTGGAGGGTATTGGTGCTGTGCTCCAAATGGAAGATGAGTACACCAAGGTGTCCAGCCTCGTTGCCAAGGGCCCTGCTGACAAGGAGGGAGAATTAAGGCCCTCGGACCGCATCGTGTCCGTTGGACAAGGTGTGGATGGGGCGCTTGAAGACATCATTGGTTGGCGCCTGGATGAGGTAGTGCAGCTGATTCGAGGCCCCAAGGATACGACTGTTCGGTTAGAGGTTATCCCGGCTAAATCCAAGTCTACCGATGAACGTAAAGTGATCACCATTGTGCGTAACAAGGTGAAGCTTGAAGAACAGTCCGCGCAGAAAAAGATGCTGGAAATACCCACTGGGGATGAAATCATAAAAATTGGCGTGATCGATATTCCTGCTTTTTATATTGATTTCGACGCGATGCGACGTGGCGAAAAAGACTACAAGAGCACTACTCGGGACGTCAAAAAGCTATTACAGGAATTGGAGGTTGACGGTGTGGATGGCATTATCATCGACCTACGTAATAATGGTGGTGGTTCGCTGCAAGAGGCCAACGAACTCACTGGTCTGTTTATTGAATACGGCCCTACCGTCCAGATCCGCCACTCCTCCCGCCGTGTATGGCGCGATGGAAAGCGTTTGAAGAGCCCTTACTACGAAGGTCCGCTAGTGGTTCTGGTCAATCGCCTGAGCGCGTCGGCGTCGGAAATCTTCGCTGGAGCCATGCAGGACTACGAGCGAGCGATTATTGTAGGTGACTCGTCTTTTGGTAAGGGTACGGTGCAAACGCTTGTTCCGCTCACTGAAGGACAGCTAAAAATCACCGAGAGTAAATTTTATCGCATCTCCGGTGAAAGCACCCAGCATCGAGGGGTTATTCCCGATGTGGAATTTCCATCTATATATGACACCACAGAGATCGGTGAAAGCGCGTTGGATCACGCCCTTCGCTGGGACCAGATCAGTCCTGTGCGGCATATTAATTACGATGATTTCTCCTCTGTATTACCTGACATTCAGACGCAATTTCTAGAACGCAGTGCGCACAACCCGGATTTTATCTTTCTGGAGGACCAGATAGAACTGGCGCAGGCAACACGTGAAATTACCGTACTGCCGCTGAATGAAAAATCTCGTATTGCGCTGCGTGACACGCAAAAAGAAAAAGCGCTTAACATAGAGAATAAACGTCGCAAGGCAAAAGGAGAAGACTTGCTGACAGCGTTGCAGGAAGATGAAGGTGGCCATAGCGATGACCCCGACCTTGACCCGCTAGTCGCTAACGAAACTGAAACTGACGATGACGATGACGATGATCAAAAAGACGAAGAAGAGGATATTGCCGATGACGTACTTCTCATGGAAGCCGGTTACGTACTGGTGGACGCTTTGTTACTGAAACAACGTCGCTACGCGCTGCATCAGGAGGAGGAAGAAGCCGTCCATTAATCAGGAGCCTGACCAAACCAAGACAGGTCCTTATGCAGGCGCACCACGTCACCGATGATAATCAATGTAGGCGCTCTGGTCTTTGCGCGCGCCACTATATCGGCCATCGTCGCAAGCGTTCCCACCAGCACTCGCTGGTCTAGTAGCGTACCCCTTTGTACGAGTGCAATGGGTGTTTCGCCAGATCTTCCATGCGCTTGTAGCTGCGTACAGATGCTCGGCAAGCCCACTGATCCCATGTAGAACACCAAGGTTTCCATTGGAGATTGAAACTGACTCCAATCGTATTCCAAGGAGTCTCCTTTAAGGTGTCCGGCAACGAATCGCACAGATTGTGCATAGTCCCGATGGGTCAGCGGAATACCCGCATAGCATGCGGCCCCGTTCGCTGCGGTAATTCCTGGCACCACCTGGAATGGAATCCCGAGCTTGGCCAACAGTTCAATCTCTTCCCCGCCCCGTCCGAATATAAAGGGGTCACCCCCCTTGAGGCGTACGACACGTTTACCTTGCTGCGCCAGGTCCACTAGTAATTGATTGATTTCTGTCTGTGGCAAGCTGTGATCGGATTGTCGCTTGCCCACATAGATACGCTCTGCATCGCGCCTTGTCATATCCACAATGGCGGGGGACACCAGTCGATCGTATAACACGACATCGGCACTTTGCAGTAATCTTGCGGCCTTGAAGGTCAGTAAGTCCGGATCACCGGGCCCGGCGCCAATAAGGTAGACCTCACCCACATGGAGACTACGGGTATCGCGCAGTCGCTCATGCAGCTGTTGTTCCGCTTGATCCTCCCTGTCGGCAAACACCTGCTCAGCCACAGTTCCTTCCAGGACCTGCTCCCAAAATAGTCTACGGGGTGTATCCAACGGTATCTGGTCTTTCACCAGCTGGCGAAAACGTCCCGCAAAATTCGCCAGTCGCCCATACGCGGCAGGCACTAAAGCCTCTATTTTGCGCCGCAGAATTCTCGCGAGCACGGGGCTGCGACCACTACTACTGATAGCAATTAGCAGTGGGTCACGATCAATTATTGAAGGAAAGATAAAAGTACAAAATTCTGGAGAATCAACCACATTGACGAGGATCGAAGCCGCGGTAGCGTCACGATAGATTTGTTCGTTCGTCACTTTGTCGGCTGTTGCAGCTACCACCAAGGTCTTGCCATCCAACTCCACCTTACTGTAGCGCGCCTGGCGCCACACGCCCAAGTGCTCAGTCAGCATTTGCTCCAACTCATTGCTTAGGGTCGGAGATACCACCGTCAGGCTTGCGCCAGCGCGCAATAACAATCGGGCCTTACGTGTGGCGACAGTACCTCCTCCCACTAATACCACCGGAGCGTCAACGAGTCTCAGGCAGATGGGAAGAAACTCCAACGTGTTATGCTCCGAGCTCGTTAACACCACCCATATAGGGCTGTAGTATGGGTGGGATGCTGATACTACCGTCGGCGCGTTGATAATTTTCCATTATCGCGACCAGGGTACGCCCTACGGCGAGGCCAGAGCCATTTACAGTATGCATTAGTTCTGGCTTGCCCGTTGCTGGGTTTCGCCATCGTGCCTGCATTCTGCGCGCCTGGTAGTCTCCGCAGCTACTGCACGAAGAAATCTCGCGATACGTTTCCTGCGCTGGCAACCAGACTTCTAGGTCGTAGGTCTTTGTGGCGGAAAAACCCAGATCGCCAGTACACAGAACAACCTTGCGATAGGGTAAATCTAACAGCTGTAACACGGTCTCAGCGTGGCCGGTCAGTTGCTCCAAAGCCTCATCGGATTGGAGCGCACGTACCAGTCGCACCAGCTCTACTTTCTCAAATTGATGCTGGCGGATCATGCCTCGCGTATCGCGACCGTAACTTCCGGCCTCACTTCGAAAGCACGGCGTATGGCAGGCGAAGCGAAGACCACTATCACCCAGCTCGGCGTCTTCGAAAATACGATCGCGCGCGATATTGGTCACAGGCACTTCAGCGGTTGGGCTAAGGTACAAGCCCTGATCTCCGCTGAGTTTGAAAAGGTCTTCCTCGAACTTGGGTAATTGTCCGGTTCCGATCAAGGATTCGCGGTTGACGATATACGGCACATAAACTTCTGAATACCCGTGCTCCTGTGTATGTAGATCGAGCATAAACTGAATCA
>JAPKBI010000570.1 GCA_028823475.1 Halioglobus sp.
TTTCCTTGCAGTATATGCAGCGCATAATTTCTCGCCTGCCTACTGAAGCTGATGGACGCAAAGTGCCGGTGATTGTCTTCACAAAAGGCGGCGGTCAATGGCTAAATGCTATCGCCGATTGCGGGGCTCAGTCCGTAGGTATTGACTGGACGACGGATATACAGGCGGCTAGGCAGCAGATTGGTGGACGAGTGTCCTTACAGGGCAATATGGATCCGAGTATGTTGTTCGCCTCCCCTGCGCGTATCCGCAGTGAGGTCAAGGCGATCTTGGCAGCGTATGGGCATGGCAGCGGCCACGTTTTTAATCTTGGACACGGCATCACGCCTGGTGTGAATCCAGATCATGTGACAGCTTTTGTTGAAGCGGTGCAGGAGTTCTCACCGCAGTATCATCAGGCGGACTGATCGGGCCTCACCGGGGTCTTATGAGGACTTGTTTTTAGCCGCCTTCGCCGAGGCCTCGTCGCAGCAGAAATCGTGTTCCATTTCCAGCGCAGGTTGATCTGAAGCAGGCCGGCCGACGATTTTGGCTGGCACACCGGCTACGGTAGTGTGAGCCGGCACATCTTCTAGTACCACGCTGCCTGCCCCGACTTTGGCGCCTTCGCCAACACAAATATTGCCCAGAATCTTGGCGCCGGCGCTAATCAGTACGCCGTCACCTATTTTCGGGTGGCGGTTGCCTTCATCTTTACCGGTTCCGCCCAAAGTGACGGACTGCAAGATAGACACATTGCGACCCACCACTGCCGTTTCCCCGATGACCAAGCCGGTGGCGTGGTCCAGTAGAATACCCTGACCCAAAGTAGCGGCCGGGTGTATGTCGACGCTAAACGTCGTAGACATGCGGTTTTGAAAAAATAATGCGAGGGATTCACGCCCCGTTGTCCACAACAAATGGGCTATGCGATAGGTTTGCAGGGCGTGAAAACCTTTGAAGTACAGGAAGGGAATGTAGAGTTCATGACAGGCAGAATCTCTGTCCTCCACCGCCTGCAAGTCTGCCCGTACCGCAGTCTGAATAAAAGCATCACTTTCAAACGCTTCCATAATTACTTTGCGCAGCAGCGGCGAGGATACGTCAGGGGTAGCGAGCTGGCTGGCTAGGTGAAAACTCAGCGCCAATTCCAACTGGGTGTGGCTTAGGATGGTCGCGTGCAGAAAGCTGGCCAGTATCGGCTCCTCGCTAACCTGTTTTGCCGCTTCTTCGCGGATCCGTTGCCACATAGGGTCGGTAGTGGTCGAGGACATTGGGAAACCTCCATTTGAAGCGAACACTTTAGCCTATCGGTCCTTTTGGGCCGTCATTCGTGCTGGCTTTGATAAATTTGCGGATAGGGGAACGATCTTAGCGCCCTTATCAACTGCTGCTGGCGCATATTACCACGGTTGAGGCTGCTCAGGCCAAGCGCGACGGGCCCCTATGGGAACACTATTAATATCCCAGAAGCCAGAGCCTTGGCTTCTAGGTTGCCTGAAATTAATAAGAGGTAAAGTGTAATATTAGAGGAAGCCTTGTTATGGCTATTTTAGACTTTGACAATGAGTAGATATTATCG
>JAPKBI010000571.1 GCA_028823475.1 Halioglobus sp.
CAACGATCAGCACGTCAAAGGACTGCTCGGCGAGTTTTTTCACATTATTGTCGCGTAGTGTCACTGGCATTTAGCTCAGCTCCATAGTCAAATTTTTCGGAGATTCTCGCTGCAACCGAATCGATCCTATAATTGCCAGTAGCGCCGACAAAGAGCAATAAAGTTTTTAGCGCTGCCACTGAGGTTCTTGCCCGCGCGAAAGTATAGTCCCACCTGCTTGTCGATGCGGCCGAAGGATACATCATCCATGATGCGAAAATTGGCGCAACTGGGATGCTCCTCTAGCAACTTGCGGTCGATGAAGGTCACGCCCATACCCTCTTCTACCATATGAATGCGCAGCGGCAGGCTACTCACTTCCCAAACGGTACTGAACTGATCGCGCAGGCGCTGGATGGAGGGGCGCAGTTCCGGGTTGTCTAATGCCGAAGCAATCAGAGGTGTCAGCTTGAGCGCTCCTTCATCTCCATTAATCATTTCCGCATACTGCGGGTGCCTGGGACTAACCACTAAATGGCGCGAGTCCCCGTAGAGCGGAAGTGTTTCAAACGCGACCATGTCTTTTTGAAAAGGCCCAAGGCCCAGCTCTGCATTGCCCGAGAGCACGGCAGAAATAATACTGCGGGATGGCATTTCTGCCACCTTCATTCGAGTATGGGGATTTTCCTTATAGTAAGCGCTTATTAATGCGGGTGCGTCAAAACGATTAACGGAGGCGCTCAGTGCCAAGCTCAAGGTCTCGGTCTTCCCCTGTTTGAGCTGCACGATGTCTTCCAGCGTTTGCTGCTCATCCAGCAAAACATCGACCGCATGGTCAAACAGACGCCGGCCCACGTCGGTCAGCCTGAGCTCTTTGCCGCGCTGCACCAAAGGGGCCTCCAGCTTGAATTCCAGCCCCGCCACAGCCTGACTCACGGCAGACTGACTGATATGTAAAGCGTCCGCTGCACGCCTGAAGCCACCTTCTTCTATTACAGCCCGAAAGGCACGCAACTCGCTATTCTCTAATCTCATATTAGCCATTCTAATACATTGATAAGTATAATTAACTCTTCTAATTGGCTTGGCGGGCCTATAATGCGACATATTACCATTTTCGAGTAAACGCGCATGCCTTCTGAAGACCCCGTTTTTTCAACTGATTTAGCCGGAATTATTGTCGGAGAAACGACAATATCGGACGTGCAGGGCGAAATTGGCCTACTCAGTTATCGCGGCATCGACATAAACGACATGGTCGGAGTGCCCTTTCTGCACGTGGTCTGGATGGTGCTGTTCGGAGAATGGCCCGCCGAGCAGCAGAAAAGTAGGCTAAAGGCATTCATGTGCCGCCATTCCCACCTTAGCCGCAGCGAAATCGACCTGTTGCAGCAGATTCCAAACGGCATTCACCCGATGTTGATGCTGCAAGGGTTAGTACCACTGCTCACTCTGCCTGAGGAAGAGACGCTAGAGATCGGCCAAGACGCTGAACAGGGTCTGTTCCTGGCCGCGAAAATTTCTGCACTGGTCGCCGCCCGCCATCGCCTGTCCCAGAACAAAGTGATCCTGCAACCGGTGC
>JAPKBI010000116.1 GCA_028823475.1 Halioglobus sp.
CGCCATTGTTATGGCCATGCTGCTGGGGTTTGCTGTCGTCCCCTATGCGCCCGGTGTCCATATCGCGAACCTTAATATCGGATTACTGTTCTTTCTAGGCATGACCTCTCTCGCCGTTTACAGCGTGTTGCTGGGCGGCCTCGCGTCCAATAACAAATACGCTCTGCTGGGCGGCCTGCGAAGTGCAGCACAAATGGTCAGCTACGAAGTATTCATGGGCCTTTCTCTAATGGGCGTTGTCATGTTGACGGGTTCATTTAGTCTTGTAGACATTGTCCACTGGCAGGCAGACAACTACTGGTTCGTGATACCGCAGTTTATTGGCTTTGTGGTGTTCGTGATTGCCGGAATTGCGGAAAGCCACCGCCTGCCGTTCGACCTGCCTGAAGCAGAACACGAATTAGTAGCCGGATTTCATACAGAATATTCAGGCATGAAGTTCGGCATGTTTATGGTCGGCGAGTATCTGGGACTAATCCTGATCTCATGCATGATTGTAACTATCTTCTTCGGTGGTTGGCTTGGCCCTGCATTCCTGCCCCCGTTTATCTGGTTTTTTATCAAGTCGTTCGCCTTTATTTGCTTCTTTATTCTTCTACGGGCAGCCATACCACGACCACGATATGACCAGCTGATGTCATTCGGGTGGAAGTTCATGCTACCCCTGACCTTGATCAATCTTCTTGCGACTGGAGTCATCGTGTTATGGGTATGATCCTGAAAGCAATCTGGAGCCAACTGGTTACCCTGTTCGAGGTGCTCCGACATACGTTCACGAAAGCCGACACAATTGAGTATCCAGAGGAGATGCCGTATCTCGCGCCTCGCTATCGCGGCCGCATTGTACTGACCCGTGACCCTGACGGCGAAGAGCGATGCGTTGCCTGCAACCTTTGTGCTGTGGTCTGCCCCGTCGATTGTATTGCTCTGCAGAAAACGGAAGACGATCACGGCCGCTGGTATCCGGAATTTTTCAGAATCAATTTCTCGCGCTGCATCATGTGTGGCATGTGTGAGGAGGCCTGCCCAACCTACGCCATCCAGCTCACGCCTGATTTTGAAATGTGTGAATACGACAGACAAAACATGGTTTACGAAAAGGAGCACCTGCTGATCAGTGGCCAGGGCAAATACCATGGATACAGCTTTTACAATGTCAGCGGCAAATCGATCGAGGATAAAGACAAGGGTGAGGCCCGGAACGAAGCACCACCTGTCGATGTAAGGAGCCTCTTACCATGATACTGGAACTATAAAATGCTTGAGCTGGGACTATTCTATATCGCTGCGACCGTATCACTGATCTCCACCGTCCTCGCGGTGACTCGGTATAACGCGGCGCACGCACTTATTTACCTGATCATATCCCTGCTTGCGTCCGCCATCATTTTTTACCTGGTGGGCGCGCCCTTTGCCGCTGTACTGGAAGTCGTGATTTATGCTGGCGCCATTATGGTGCTGTTCGTCTTTGTCATCATGCTGCTGAACCTGGGTCAATCAGGTGACGTCGCTGAACATGTGCTGCTCCGACCTAGGATGTGGATAATTCCTTCCCTACTCTGCGTGATACTGTTCGTTGAGATCGTCTATGTCCTGCAAAGCAGCGAGAGTCTTCTCAACGGGATGGTCGTTGGACCCAAAGAAGTCGGGTTGGAACTTTTTGGACCTTATGTTCTGGCTGTAGAGATCGCCTCTATGCTGCTACTCGCAGGTCTGGTAGGCGCGTATCACCTGGGACGGCGTTATTTTACTGATGTCAGGGACGTGCCCACTGCGCAACCTCTAGCCGCTGTGTCGGGAGACGACCATGAATGAAGCCATCGTCATCCCCATGGAACACGGCCTGCTGCTGGCGGGCATTCTATTCCTGATTGGTCTGCTGGGTGTTCTGGTACGCCGCAACATTATCCTCATTCTGATGTCTCTGGAGATCATGCTGAACGCCTGCGGGCTCGCGTTTATTGTCGCCGGCGCTCATTGGGGAGTCGCCGACGGACAGATCATGTTCATGCTCATACTAAGCATCGCCGCCGCTGAGGTCTCGGTTGGCCTTGGCTTGCTACTACAAGCCCATCGTCGCTTCGGTTCGTTGGATGTTGATCAAGCAAGCAGGATGCAGGGGTAAAATAATGGCTGACTATATCTACCTCATCCCGCTGTTACCCTTAATGGGGTTCCTGCTGCTATTCACCACGCTGGGCAATCTTCCGAAAGCACTGGTTGCCCTGGTGGGCGTTGGCAGCGTCGCGAGTTCAGCTATGCTCGTTTTGCTCACTGCACTCGAATTCATGACCTTACGAGAACCACTTAGCACCACGTTATATACGTGGATCAATGTTGGTGGCTTCAGCCCCTTCGTCAGCTTTTACGTAGACGGGTTAACGCTGACCATGCTGTCCGTGATTACCGGCGTGGGTCTGCTGATCCACATCTACTCGTCACTCTTTATGCTGGACGACAAGGATTACTCCCGGTTTTTCAGCTACATGAACCTGTTTGTATTCGCCATGCTGGTACTGGTACTGGCCGACAACCTGCTCCTGCTGTTTGTCGGTTGGGAAGGCGTGGGTTTATGCAGCTACCTTTTGGTGGGGTTCTGGCACGAAGATAGCGCCAATGGCGCCGCAGCAAGAAAAGCGTTCATCGTCACCAGGGTTGGCGACACGGCGATGGCGATTGGCATGTTCCTGTTATTCGCGCATCTAGGCACACTCGATTTTGCACCCATGACTGCCGCAGCAATTAGTCAGTGGCCTGAAGGAAGCCCGATATTAACAATCGCCTGTCTGTTACTGCTTGGTGGCGCGGTCGGCAAATCCGCTCAGCTGCCACTACAAACCTGGTTACCGGATGCCATGGCGGGTCCAACACCAGTCAGTGCGTTGATTCACGCGGCCACCATGGTAACCGCGGGCGTTTACTTGATCGCCCGGACACACGACCTCTTCCTGTTGTCACCCTTCGCCCTGAACACTGTTGCAGTAATAGGGGCTGCTACTTTGCTTATGGCAGCGTTCACCGCCATCACTCAACATGACATCAAGCGAATCCTTGCCTACTCTACAATCAGCCAGATTGGTTACATGTTCCTGGCGCTGGGAGTTGGCGCATGGGCATCCAGCATCTTCCACCTGATGACCCACGCCTTTTTCAAGGCCTTGTTGTTTCTTGCCGCAGGCGCCGTCATCTACTCGCTACACCACGAGCACAATATTTTTAAAATGGGCGGGCTGCGCAAGAAACTCCCCGTGGCATTCTGGAGCTTCCTGATTGGCAGCGCTGCGTTGGCGGCGCTACCTTTCACTTCCGGATTTTACTCCAAGGACGCCATTTTACTGTCAGCTTATGAGAACGCGTGGCAAGGTCCCCTGCTCTGGGGCATAGGGTTGCTCGGCGCCCTGCTTACCTCCATCTACAGTTTCCGTCTGGTTTTTATCGTGTTCTTCGGCGAGGTAAAAACAGAGCCCTCCCAGCCCGCTGGCTGGCTGATGGCAGCGCCATTACTTGTCCTTTGCCTGCTTGCGCTGGTGGGTGGATTCATCGTGATACCGGTCATGGACGTATTCCCTGCGGCGACGGGACCGGCTCACGACGGCCTGATAGCGATCATTACGCCTGCGGTCCCCATCGTTGGCGTGGTCATTGCCTACCTTATTTTTCTGTCACACAGCATCGACATCTCTCCCTGGACCGATTCCAAAATTGGTAAGGCGCTTAACCGGTTCTGGTTTTCACACTGGGCAATGGACTGGTTGTACGACACCTTTATCGTAAAACCGTATGCGTGGATGGCACACGTCAATCGAATGGATATCGTCGACTGGTTCTACAACTTCACCGCCGATGTGGTCCGCTTCCTTCATGATCAGACTACCCAAAGCCAGACAGGACAGCTACGCACCTATGCCGGGGTGATGGTCCTGGGCCTGGCAGCGATAACGGCCATTGCACTCTTCTCCGGTGGAGGCACGGCACCATGACGATGATCCTGATCATGCTGACCCTGTTCATCGGCGGGCTTGCTGCCTGGATGATCGAAGGCTGGAACCGCGACCTGCCCCGTTGGATATCAATTGCCAGCATTACACTTGCCGCCCTGTTACTGGTACCGCTATTGGATGCGCCTGTCGAGATGCTACCGCTGGCTCATGGGGTCAGCGCCCCCTGGCTTGAATACATCAACGTGCCCTGGATTCCGCGTTTTGGTATCAGCTTTGTATTTGCCATTGACGGCCTGAGCCTGCTGCTGGTGGCGCTAACGATCTTCCTTGGTTTCGTCGCGGTACTGTCTTCCTGGAGTGAAATAGAAAAACGCCCGGGCTTTTTTCAGTTCAACCTGATGTGGACACTGGCGGGCGTCGTAGGCGTTTTTGTCTCTTTAGACCTGTTCCTGTTTTTCTTCTTCTGGGAAGTGATGCTGATCCCCATGTACTTGCTGATCGCCATTTGGGGACATGAAAAGAAATCCTATGCGGCGATGAAGTTCTTCCTGTTTACCCAGGTCAGTGGTCTGATCATGCTAGTCGCCATTCTTGCGCTTGTACTCGTCCACTACAGCCAGAGCGGCGTCCTGACGTTCAACTATTTCGACCTGTTGGGACACAGCATCGATCCCGATCTGGCTTTCTGGATGATGTGTGGTTTCTTTGTTGCCTTCGTGGTCAAGCTGCCGGGCTTCCCGTTCCATTCATGGCTACCAGACGCACATACCCAGGCGCCTACCGCTGCCAGTGTCCTGCTAGCGGGCATCCTCCTTAAGACTGGCGCTTATGGGTTGATTCGATTCACGGTGCCATTGTTCCCGGATGCGGCGGCGGAAATTTCCACCCTTGCAATGTCGTTAGGCGCCATTGGCATACTCTACGGTGCACTGCTGGCCTTTGGCCAATCAGACTTCAAGCGGTTGGTCGCTTACAGCAGCGTGAGCCACATGGGGTTCGTGCTGGTTGGTGTGTTTGCGTGGACCGAACTATCCATTCAGGGGTCAGTCATGCAGATGGTTGCGCACGGTTTCTCCACGGCAGCCCTGTTCATGATTGCCGGAGCACTGCAACATCGATTACATACCCGGAACATGAATGAGATGGGCGGACTCTGGCAGGAAGCGCCCAGGATGGGTGCCATCGCTATGTTCTTTATTGTCGCCTCGCTTGGCATGCCCGGCCTTGGGAACTTCGTTGGCGAGTTCCTGATTCTGCTAGGCGCATTCGCGGTAAACAAATGGATCACCATCCTGGCAACTCTCGGACTTGTAACCGGCGCCATGTACGCGCTGATGTCGTTACAGAAGGTTTTCCAGGGCGAAAGGGACCATCCCAAAAAAAATGGAGGCATCAGTATGCCTGACTTCGGCATGCGCGAGATGATTGCCATGATCCCCATGATGATAGGGCTCATCTATATTGGCGTTTACCCTCAACCTGTATTCGATCTGGTGAATCCGGTGCTTGCGAGCCTGTATGAGTTAACGGGTACCAATAACAAAATCTGGGTTGGGGTGCTGCCATGATCACCACCGACCTGCTTGCACTGCTGCCAATCATCACGCTGACGGGCGTCATCCTGGTTGTCATGATGGTCATCGCCTTCGCCAGGAACCTGGCATTGACCTGCCTCTGCTGCTCCATGGGCCTGGCGCTGACGCTCGCCGCCATCGCCTGGGTCAGTATCAACCTAGAGCCTCAGTATGTGACGCCACTGATCGTGGTTGATGAGTATGCCCTGCTCTTTTCCAGCATCATCGTCATCGGCGCCTTCTTCATCTGTCTGCTGGCATACAGTTACCACGCTGACCGCGGGGAAAATCAGGACGAGTATCTGATGCTGATGCTCCTATCTACCCTGGGTGGCATCATACTCGCTCACAGCGCTCACTTTGCATCCTTCATTCTGGGCCTGGAACTGGTTGGTGTTTCGCTTTATGCGATGATTTCCTACCCGGTCCGCGGATTTTTCAGCCTTGAAGCTGCGCTGAAGTACCTCATCCTCTCCGGGGTGTCGTCCGCCACCTTACTGTTTGGTATCGCATTCCTGTTTGCCGTTACCGGAAGCCTGTCGTTCCAAGGTATGGCAGATGCAACTGCCCACATGGAACACGCCAGTGTGTTTGTCCTGATCGGCGCGACTTTTGTACTCGCTGGTATCGCGTTCAAGTTATCTCTGGCTCCTTTCCACATGTGGACGCCGGATGTTTACGAGGGTGCACCTGCACCAACCACAGCATTCCTTGCGACGGTTTCCAAAGGCGGTATCTTTGCGGTGCTGCTGCGCTTCTTTGTGTCATTTGATGGTTTTAGGTTCGAAGCGATTCTGGAATCACTGTTCTGGGTTGCACTCCTTTCAATCCTCGTCGGCAATATACTGGCCTTGATGCAGGACAAGATAAAACGAGTGCTTGCTTACTCTTCGATCGCGCACATTGGTTACCTGCTGGTCGGGTTCCTTGCGGCCAGTGCAGTGGGCGGCAAGCAGCTTGCCATAGAAGCCAGCATGTTCTTCCTGATCGCCTATTTCGTGACGACCATCGGCGCCTTCGGAGTGGTGACTATTATGTCCGGGAGCACCGAGTCGGATCACGATACCGACCAGCTCTCGCAGTATGAGGGCCTGTTCTGGCGCCGCCCCCTACTAGCTACTTTCTTCAGCGCGATGTTGCTATCACTGGCAGGTATACCGCTTACGGTAGGATTCATCGGCAAGTTTTATATCTTCGCGGCTGGTGTACAGTCGGGCCTGTGGC
>JAPKBI010000117.1 GCA_028823475.1 Halioglobus sp.
CTGACACCGCTAGGGGCGCAGATAATCGGTGAGGACCTGCCTCATCGAGGAGGCGCATTATACCCAGCAACGTCACGCAGGCAACCCTATATTTGAAAATACACCAACTTTCTTTTAAAAATGCCAAGAGCTGCAACTCGCACTTGCACTTTTGCGCGTTCGGACACTTTTAGCCAAGGATAATAAAGCCTAGAAATAGCGCTATTTAATAGGGCAAAAACGCTAAGCATCGGATTCCAAATGAACAAAAAAGAGACAAGGAGTTTCCTGCAAGGCGGTCAAAATATAGACACACGCAAGCGTAATAAGTTGGTCAGCTGCCCCTAAGTCACTTCAAACAGGTGATATTTTTTCTTTCCCAGCTTGACCAGATAGAAGCGACCGAACATAGCGTGCACCGGCAGGAAGCAATCGGGCACCTTACCGTTGTCCTCCAGACCCAGAATCCGGTCATTAACGGTTACGGCTTTTCGGCCCAGGGCGTCTTTCACCTGCTTGCCAGAGGTCACCATCTCGGCATCAGCGAGCAACTGGGTAAGAGTGTCAGGAAAGTCAGCGCGCGCTATAGTACTCGCGGGAAGCCCATCCTGACGCAACTGCAAAACGTCACCTTCTGTCAGCGCACCTATAGTCCCACTAAACAGAGACTCGGTAATTCGCTTGGCCGCATCGAGGCCGTCCTGCCCATGCACCAGCCTTGTAACCTCACTTGCCAGCAGTGCCTGCGCTTCAGGGCGGCCATCACGCTCAGCATCAGAACGCTCAATGGCATTAATGTCCTCAACATCAACAAAGGTAAAGTATTTCAGGAATTTGTAGGCATCCGCATCAGATGCAGACAACCAAAACTGGTAAAACGCATAAGGGGATGTGCGCTGCGCGTCCAGCCAGACAGTGCCTGATTCGGTCTTGCCAAACTTCGTACCATCGGCTTTTGTAATCAAGGGCATGGTTAGGCCAAAAACCTGATTGCCGTGAAGCCGACGAGTAAGGTCTATACCGCCGGTAATATTGCCCCACTGATCAGAGCCGCCCAGCTGTAAAGTGCAATCATAGCGATGATTTAGCTCTGCAAAATCGTAGGATTGCAGAATCATATAAGCAAATTCGGTAAAGCTGATACCGCTGCCGTCACGCTCGATACGCTGTTTTACCGACTCTTTTTGTATCATTGCATTGACAGAGAAATGTTTGCCAACGTCACGCAGAAAAGTTAATACATTCATCTGTGCCGTCCAGTCCAAGTTATTCACGACCTCAGCTGAAACATCACCCGCTTCGAAATCGATGAACAAGGAAACCTGCTTCTTGATTTTTTCTACCCAGCCGCTGATCATCTCGGGAGTATTCAACTGTCGCTCCTGGGCCTTAAAACTTGGATCGCCTATGAGGCCCGTCGCGCCGCCCACCAAAGCCAATGGTTTGTGTCCCGCTAATTGGAAGCGGCGCAGCATCAGCAAGGGCACGAGTGTCCCTATATGCAAACTGTCAGCGGTAGGGTCAAAACCACAGTAAAGCGTGCGGGATCCACCCTCTAACCAGTCGGGAAGCTCATCCTCTCCAGCCACCTGAAAGATGAGTCCACGGGCGTGAAGATCATCGAGTAGAGCTTTGCTCATAGGGTTCGTTCCTAATTCAATGGTTCCTCAGAAACCGACGGAGCCAACGATACAACACATTCCCCCAAAAGCAAGCCTCAGCATTTTCCGGGAGGTTGAAATTCCGACTGTTTCAAATATACTAATGATCGTATTATAAATAAGATTTTTCGAGCCATGTCAGAAGCCAAGCACAAAAATCGGGGCGCGGTCAGATGGCATCATCAATCGCCAACGCCTCAGATGTCACGAGGACGATTGCTAGCGATAATGGCTGCTGTTGTTGTTGTGGCACTGGCAGTAATCAAGTCCCAGATCGACCCCAGTCCCGATAGCAACTCTGTGCAATTTGAGACTCCGCTATTAGGCGCGCCACAAGAGGCACTGCGTGATAAAGCGTCAGATTCAGCCGTTGACGACGTAGCCGAATTATCTGCACCAGAGGAGCCACCTTGGCCAGAGCAAGTGGTAAAAGAAGGTGAAACTTTGTCGCGAATATTAACGCGAGCCGGCTACAGCGACCGCGAAATCTATAACATAACCAGCCAACCACAAGATGGCGAATCTCTAGTCCGAATCTTTCCCGGCGAAACCATTGCCTTTCAGCCTGATGACTCCGGTGAACTTGTGGGGCTACGCCATATTAAATCACCTCTGGAATCAGTCACCTACCTGCGTACCAGCTCTGGCTTTGAGAGTCATGCCAAAATTCTCTCTCCAGAGCCGCGAGAAACGTGGGCGACAGGCACCATAGACACATCTCTGTTCGTTGCCGGAGAGGAAGCCGGTCTGTCGCAAGGTATAATTTTAGCCATGGCCAACATTTTTGGCGGCGTTATCGATTTTGCGCTCGATACCCGCAAGGGTGATACGGTGCAGTTGTTCTATGAAGAACTTTTCCTCCATGATAAAAAATTCAAAGACGGCGACATTATCGCCGCTTCATTTACCAACCAAGGTGAAACATTTAATGCTTTTCGCTATACCGATGCGAGCGGAGATACCAATTATTACAATGAAGACGGGATCAGTATGCGCAAAGCCTTCCTGATGGCACCCCTCGATTTTACCCGAGTCAGCTCAAACTTTAACATGCGCCGCCTGCACCCGATCTACAAGACAGTGCGCCCCCATAGAGGTACCGATTATGCCGCTCCAACCGGCACTCCGGTTTATGCCGCTGGGGATGGCCGCGTAATCCGCGCCGGCTACACGCGCTCTAATGGTAACTATGTTGTCATCGCGCATGGTGAGCAGTACGTCACCAAATATCTTCATCTACACAAGCGTAAGGTTAAGATTGGACAGCGCGTATCGCAAAGCCAGGTCATCGGAACAGTAGGCTCTACTGGCTCGGCCACTGGTCCACATCTACATTATGAGTTCCTCATGAATGATAGGCATCGCAACCCCCGCACCGTATACAAAGATTTACCGAAAGCCCGTGCGCTTCCGGAAAACGAGATGGCAAATTTCCGTCAGACTATCGACAAAGCGAACACGCAGCTCGCCAATATGAATGCCAACAATAATATGGCAGTGCGCAGTTCCTCCAGCTCTAACCACGCTCTCAACTAACTTGGGCACTCGCGACCCGCTTTATGTCGGCTTAATGTCCGGCACTAGCGTGGATGCTATAGACTGCGCTCTGGTGCGCTGTCACGGTGATCAGGTGGTAGTTATTGCGACCCATGAGCACGCTATTCCCCCGCAAGTTAAAAGCCAGATCGCAGCAATAAGCCACTCTGGGCCAGACGAAATCGAACGAATGGGCGTACTTGACCGAGCGCTCGGCCTACTGTTTGCAAAAGCCACAATGCAACTGCTGGACTCAGCCAACAAGCAGCCTGGAGACATCAAAGCGATTGGAAGCCACGGACAGACCATCCGTCATCGGCCGCCGTCCGCGACTGCCAGCGGCGAGACAAGCTTCAGCCTGCAAATCGGTGACCCCAACACGATTGCCGAAAAAACAGGCATAACCACCATTGCAGATTTTCGGCGCAGGGATATTGCCGCAGGCGGGGAAGGCGCGCCACTCGCACCAGCCTTCCATGCGGCAGCCTTCGCAAAACCCGGCGTCGCTCGCGCTGTCGTCAACATCGGTGGCATTGCCAACGCTTCTATTATTGATGGCAGCGAATTGCTGATGGGATTCGATACCGGCCCGGGGAATACCCTGCTAGATCACTGGATCGCGCGTCACCGTGAAAAATCCTATGACCATGATGGCCGGTGGTCTTCGGCCGGACAGGTCCACCAAGTACTATTGGACAAACTGTTGGCGCATAGTTATTTCAGTAAAACGGGGGCTCGCAGTACAGGCAAAGAGGCATTTAACCTCGCTTGGCTTGACAGTCAATTAGCCGAGCTCGATGCCATCACCGCAACGGACGTGCAAACCACTCTGACAGAGCTCACCTGCACCAGTATCACCAGAGCAGTCAGAAACTGTCCGCTGAAGGTTTCCGAAGTTTATGTTTGCGGCGGCGGCAGCCATAACTCCCATCTGATGCAGCGTCTGGCACAGCACCTCGCACCCGCAACGCTAGCTAACACGTCAGCCATCGGAATGGACCCGGACTGGGTAGAAGCAGTGACTTTTGCCTGGCTTGCCAGCCGCACTCTCGAGGGCCTGAGCGGCAATTCTCCCGCAGTGACAGGGGCCAGCGGGGCGAGAATATTAGGGGGCATTTATCCGGGTGGGATCTAAAACTATACGTAGTGATTTTCTTACTGCAGCCTTTCTGACTCAGCAGGTCTATCGCATCACGTTTCAGCAAAGGGCTGCAAACGCGCCACATTGACACCACTATTTACTGACTAGGTATCTTCACCACAATCAACTCCATGCCTGACAGGCTGGCCAATATCTGAAAATGCTAGACTGAAAAGGACGAACCACAGCCACATGTGGCCGTGGCGTTAGGATTGCTAACAACAAAACGCGAGCCTTCCAATCCCTCAGTGTAATCGACTACCGATCCAGCAAGATATTGTAAACTCATGGGATCCACAAGCAGGGTAACGCCGTCTTCTTCTAGAGCCGTGTCGTCATCCGCGCTGAGTTCATCGAAGGTAAAACCGTACTGAAAGCCTGAACAGCCACCGCCGGTAATGAACACACGCAGCTTGAGCTGGTCATTTTCCTCTTCCGCCACCAAGTCACGTACTTTTTGTATGGCACGAGTAGAGAGGTTTATGCTCGACGGATTGAATGTTTCAGCGACAGACATCAGTATTTTCCAAAGCCGGTAAAGACCGCTTCATAGTATTACGGGGTATTATTATGTTAATTCCGACTAAATTAGTCAACTTTAGTCGTTAAACCCTAATCGGGCACCAATAGGGGCCGCACTACCAGACGTACTCGCGGCCTTTTTACTCTCCAACATTGATGAATTGCTTCTTCAACTCCCAGGGAAACTCTTTTCTGACTTTCATTTTACCTGGCTTGGTGGCTTCGGCCACCACCGCTAATACTGTAGGTTCGAAGCCTTCTGGCAGAGTCAGGACGCCCTCTACAGCCTGAAAATATCGGAAATGCAGCTGCGTAGCCCCGTCATCAACCCCTTCTGACAACTGCGGCAACGCGTAGCGAACTTCCTTTTCACCCTCGAGCCCAAATACCTGCAATGACAACGTTCCCTCTACTCTCTCGTGTGCGCGAGATTGATGCTGAACAAAGATGCGGTATTCGATGCGGCTCGGGGTCCCACCTGCCACTAATTCAGGATCACGCAGGCTTAAGCCAGCGGCGCCGCCCTCGGACACCATGAGGCTCCGGAAGAATCGCAAGCCTTCTTCGAGAGTTGCTGTAAGCTCTTGTTGGGCAACCATCTCACCACGCACCAACTCCAAAGCCCGACTATCTACATCATGTCGGGTACGCTGTGCCTGAATATCACCACGCATACCAGTGAGTTTTTTACGCAGGGCCGACAGCTCCAATTGTGTGCTATCTGCCCCATCTCGAGGACTGATGCCCATCTCCTTGTGAGCCATGACCCAACCCACATAGATGCCCGCCAATAGCGCCAGAACAAGAAGTAGCAGCGATAGGAGGACCGCGTTTAGTCCAGGTTGGGTGAAAAAGCGGCTCATCATAGAAGACGTTTTTCTCATCTGCCAGCGGGGTCTCAGGGCAACAGGCCAATCTGATGCAAGCCTGCCTTCTCATTCAGACCGAGCATGATATTCATGTTTTGAACAGCCTGCCCAGACGCACCCTTTACCAGGTTATCTATGGTTACCAGGACCACCACTGTGCTCCTACCTTGTGGCACCGCTACCGAAATCTGGCACCTGTTTGCGCTTTTTACCGTGCGGGTTTGCGGAAAGATACCCGCTGGTAATACATCGACAAACGGCTCTTGGGCATACCAATCTTCATACAGCGCCTGCAGGTCTTCACCCTCGCCTCGCAATTGCGCAAACAATGTCGAGTGAATACCGCGCACTATCGGCAACAGGTGTGGCACA
Source organism: Halioglobus sp. (assembly GCA_028823475.1). Taxonomy (GTDB): domain Bacteria; phylum Pseudomonadota; class Gammaproteobacteria; order Pseudomonadales; family Halieaceae; genus Marimicrobium. The sequence goes on from JAPKBI010000117.1 coordinate 6,081, forward strand.
AAGGTTACATGGGCCTGTTGCGCGGCAATATCCGACAAACCCTGTTCGATCTCTGGAAGATGACGGTGCCCATTCACCCCGTAAGCCTTGAAACTGTCTGCCGTCTCACTGAGTAAATTGTCAATGTTGGCCTGACGTCCAGCACCGCTCACGCCTGATGCCGAACTCGCAATAAGGTGTTGGGCGTCCACCAAGCCGCGCGCCAACAGCGGCATAAAGCCCAATTGCACCGACGTCGGGTAACAACCCGGACAAGCCACCAGACGGGCGGCCGCGATCTTCTCACGATTAAGCTCCGGCAAGCCGTACACCGCTTCGGCCAACAGCTCGGGACTCGCATGCGCTTCACCGTACCATCGGGACCACAAACCCGCATCGCGAATACGATAATCTGCAGATAAATCCACAACTCTGGTGCCACCCGCCAGCAATTCCGGCACCAGATTCATGGCAACGTTGTGGGGCGTAGCGAAAAATACTATATCGCAAGCCGCCAGTATCCCCGCATCAGGCTCCTGAAAAACCAGATCATAGTGGCCACGCAGATTAGGAAACAGGTCATCGACCCGCCGACCACACTCCACGCGTGAAGTTATGACGACCACCTCTGCCTCGTCATGCGTGGCTAACAGGCGCAGCAACTCAA
>JAPKBI010000118.1 GCA_028823475.1 Halioglobus sp.
CTGACGTAATAGATGGATTCCACGGTCTTCGATCCCTTCTCGGGTAGGGAAATTCGAAAACTTCAGTCTTCAGTGCACAAGATTTTGATAAAAATTACAGACCTTTCCCCTAGAAAAATAATGGAAACGTCCCCAATTCATTGGCACCTTACCAAACAACGTATGCCAAGTATTCAATCCCGTGTTGACGGGCACGGCGCCCCGCAGGGTGCACAGGCTGTTTCGTCCCGCTGGGTCAGCGCAGTTTCCACATTACCCTGCCCAGAATTAAATGCAAAAGTCGGGCTATTCAAATGATCCACCAGAATCAGAGCCAAAATAGTCCCCAGCACCACAAGGATAAGGGTGCGACTATAGGTTCGCTCCATACGTTCTGAACCGTTCATCAGTTTGGCAGCCGAAACCAGGGCCGAAGCTGAATACCAATCCACGACCCAACGAAGGCGCTGGCGAACCATACCCAAGCATGCAGGCTGGCCGAGGCAATGCCAGAAAACAGCGCTCCAACGTTACAACCAAAGCCCAGCCTGGCGCCATAGCCGAGCAGCAATCCGCCCACTACTGCGGCCAGAACCTGCCGGCCTTTGGGTTTAGTGCCACTGGATTCATTGAATCGGCTGGCCAGGCCTGCCGCCAGCATGGCGCCCAGAAGCAATCCGAAGTTCATTACCGATGGAATGTTGGTGAGCACTGAATCCTTTAGAGCCATAGCTGGGTAGTCCCATTGCCAGAACTCGAACTGGGACATCTGCACACCCGCCATTTCTAAAGCCTTAGCACCCCAGACGTTAAAGGCGAAGGTAATACTCCAAGGTGCGCCACTGATGGCCAGGGTCAGCACGTTACCGGCGGCCAGAATCAGGATGGCCCAGGTAAATGGCCAGTGGCCACTGAGCAACGTTCTGAACACGCCGTGGTCTTGGCTTTTCCACAGCAGTTCATCCCGCTCAATCGAGTCATGGGCCTTATGCTCAATGCGGTTGACCCAGCAGGTAATCAGCCCGAGTGCGATAAGTTGAACGAAAATGGCCCCACTAACGCCGAAGGTGTTGACCAGTGACACCGGATCGAACCCTGGCTGACCCAGCCACCAGGGCAGATGAATAGAACCGAGAACGGCACCAGCGATAAAAAACACCAGCGTCACTACCATCCGTATATTCCCTGCACCAACGGTAAACAGCGTGCCGGAGCCACAGCCACCACCCAGTTGCATGCCAATACCGAACAGGAAAGAGCCCACAACCAGAGAGAGACCTACCGGCGCCACCGCACCCACCATTCCTTCCTGGCCACTGTGCAGCATGGGCACCATGATCAGTGAGGTCACGCCAAACAGTAGTAACTGGGCCCGCATACCGGCACCGCGCTTTTTGACCACAAGGTTGCGCCAGCCGGCAGTAAAACCAAAAGCCCCGTGGTAGAGCGCCATACCAAGCGCAGCACCCACTACAAAAAGTGCCACCATGAATGGCGCCGCTGCCAACCAGATCAGCCCACCCAACAGGGCAAGGCCAACCAGGGCGGTTGATACAATAAAGCGGTCCACCTGCCAGCCCGGTTGTTTAAGACTAGGCTGGAGAACTGCAGAATCAGTCATTGCTTCCCCACTTAGTTAAACCAGTCCAGGACTTTAGCCAATCCTTTTTTGGCAACCTGGAGCGGCCGGTTACTGTCCTGGGACCACTGCGCCATGGAACCGTCATAAAGTGCAACCTCTTCAAACCCTGCTAGCTCACTCAGTACAAACCAGTCCGTGGCGGCCCAGTGGCCAGTATTGCAGAAGGAAATAGTGCGGCTAGTAGGGTCCAGTTCGGCCTGGTTTACCCGTTGGGTAATACCGGTCTGATTGAGATACCAGACTTGACCGCGTTCACCCAAAAAATCTGCATGGGGCAGGCTTCGTGCACCAGGAATCGTGCCCGGCGCCCTGGCTGCTGGTGACTGGTTTTCGCCCCGGAAATAATCCGAAGGGCGCGCATCCACTAGCTGAGCCTGAGCAACACGGGCGGCATCTACTTCTTCCAGGGACGCGATCAAATTCTGCTGGATGAAACCACTAAATTCGGTAACGGCGCGCCGGTCACTTTCGCCGCTGGCAACCTCGAGTCCCTCGACCTGCCAACCGGCAAAACCTCCATTGAGGATGGTCACGTCATTGTGACCCAATACGCGAAAGGTCCAGTATACTCGGGCGGCACTGCCAAAATCCGTCGCCCCCGTACCAGCAGGCACAATCACAACGGTATTGTCATTACTAATTCCTAGACCACCAATCAGGCGCTCCAGGCTGGTGACAGGAGGCAGAAGCCCGGTTACTCCGTCCCTGCTCTCGCGCCATCCATCCCCAGTATAGCTGCTGTATATAGCTCCGGGGATGTGGGCTTTCTGAAAGCTGCTGCGGTCACCACCGTTATCGATGCCAGAACGGACGTCCAGCACCACCAGATTATTCCGATTAAGATTACTTTCCAGCCAGCTGGCATCCACCAGAGGTGGCGTTCTGACACTTTCAGCCATTGCCAGCGAACTGGCGGCAAAAGCCAAAACCATTACTAATATTCGAACCATGATGCTACTCCGTTGATGATAATTCTAAGGTGATCATTATGGCTTTAATATTAAGGAATATATAGACCCATTTTTATAGCGTTTTGTTATAAGTAAATATCGGGGCTTTTTGTTGAAAAAGCAGCAGAAGCTTAAATTAGTGGTTAAGTAAAACTGGCTACGGTGTAAAAGACAAGGTTGTACTTTGCCTCTGCTTTATTTGGCGGTAAACCACTGTTATGCTGATGTGGCCTATGCTGGCTGTAATAGCCAACGATATACTGTGCTATCAACGAGAAGGCTTTCAAATTAGACCTTAACTCGTTCACTCTTAGGGTCATATGGCGTCCGCAAGTGTGCCGTAGCAGGATAGCGAGTACCGGCAATGTCGATCTCCCAAGTTCCCGTTGACAGATAGTCCGCGTCGATAACCTGATCAGACTGTAACCAGGCCAAACCGATGGATGAATTAACCGCATGCCCGTACGCTGCTGAGCGCAGATCACCCACCGCCTTACCGTTTCGCAACACCAACTCGCCGCCCCACATCACTGGCTCCGCATCATCGAGGGTGAAAAGTACAACTCTACGCTTCAACTCACCACCTGCAGCTTTAAAGTCGCGTAACGCTTGCTGACCGATAAACGGTGTCTTTTTGTCCAACGCCACCGCAAAGCCTAATCCCGCTTCATAAGGGTTCACTTGCGGCGTCAACTCACGACTCCAAGCCCTGTAGCCCTTCTCAATACGCAAGGCTTCCAAGGCGTAATAACCGACATCTTTAAGACCAAGATCTTCTCCGGCACTCATCAGGTCTTCGTACACGCCTACCGTAAATTCAGTGGGTATATACAGTTCCCAGCCCAACTCACCAACATAGGTTATTCGATTAGCAAAGCAGGTTGCATACCCCAAATCAATTTCTTGAATGGTCGAGAAAGGGAACGCCTGGTTACTAAGGTCCGCTTTAGACACACGCGACAATAGCTCGCGAGAATTCGGTCCCATAACACCCAGTACCGAGTATGCACTGGTCACATCAGTAAGCACCGCACAGGCATCACAAGGGATGTGAGAAGTGATCCAGTCCATATCCCGGACCGTTTGGGCTGAGCCACTAAGTAGCAAAAACTTATCCGTGGCAAGACGCATCACAGTCAGGTCACTCTCGTAACCGCCCAGTTCATTTAACAGGCCGGTGTAGACAGAACTACCGATGGCTACATCTACCTGGGCAGCACACACCTTATTGAGCACAGCTACAGCGTCGCGACCTTGCATCTGATACTTGGAGAAGGAAGTTTGGTCAAAGATACCTACCTGGTTACGGACGGTGTCACATTCGGCACGAACGATGTCGAACCAGTTCTGACGACCAAATGAGTATTCGGTCTCCGGTGTTATTCCTTCGGGTGCAAACCAGCTGGCACGTTCCCAGCCCATTTTATTACCGAAACAGGCCCCTTTGTCTTTCAGGCGATCAAATAGTGGCGAACGTCTAAATGGTCGCGCGGTATCCAACTCCCGGTTCGGCCATGGCATGGCATAGTGTAATCCCAGTGTCTCTTTAACTCGGTCATGCAACCACTTATCATTGCCGTTAAACCGAGAGAAACGTCGGATATCAACCGGCCACAGGTCCAAGGATGGCGCTCCATCTATAATCCACTCGGCCAACGCCTTGCCTGCACCACCGGCGCTAGCAATACCCATAGAGTTAAAGCCCGCGCCCACGAAGAAGTTTTTTAATTCAGGCGACTCGCCTAGCAGGAAATTGTTATCAGGAGTAAAGCTTTCAGGTCCATTGACGAATTGACGTACCTCAGCAGTTTCCAATGCTGGCACCCGCGTCAAGGCATTATTCATTAGTACCTCAAACTGATCCCAATCGTCTGGTAGCAAGGAAAACTCAAAGTCATCCGGTATACCGTCCATTGCCCATGGCTTAGCGTCGGGCTCAAAACCACCCATGACCAAGCCTCCTACTTCTTCTTTGAAGTAGATAAAGCCATCTGGGTCTCGCATCACCGGTAGGTCAGGATGCACTCCTTCAATCTCTTTGGTGACAATGTACATATGCTCAGCCGAATGCAGCGGCACCGTCACCCCACACAGGCGACCCAATGCTTTAGCCCACTGACCGGCACAGTTAACCACCACATCACAGGCAATATTACCTTGCGCCGTTTCAACACCAACTGCCGCACCACTTTTAACCGTAATCCCGGTAACCTGAACCTTTTCAAAAATCTTGGCGCCTCTGGTGCGCGCGCCTTTGGCCAGCGCCTGGGTCAGATCAGTAGGATTCGCCTTTCCATCACCCGGCAACCAAACCGCACCTACAACATCGTCCACCTGCATCACCGGCCATAATTCTTGTGCTCGCTGCGCGGTAATAACCTCGGCCTCAACACCATAAGCCTGGGCCATGGAAACCGTACGACGTAGCTGGATCATTCGCTCTTCGGTTCTAGCTACGGTCACAGATCCGCATTGTTTCCAGCCTGTCCCAAGTCCAGTTTCGGCCTCTAGGCTGGCATACAACTCTGTACTGTAACGAATCAGCTGAGTCATTCCTTCATGAGCACGAAGCTGCCCAACCAGACCGGCGGCATGCCAGGTAGTGCCACTACTCAAGCGCCCCTGTTCAAGCACAACAACATCAGTCCAACCCATTTTTGCTAGATGGTAGGCCACGCTACAGCCCACAATCCCGCCCCCAACGATGACACATCGCGCCTGTTTTGGTAGTTTCGCTTCACTCATGACAGATCCCTAATACAACTGGTCTAAATTTCTATGACAGAGCCCCGTTTCAGCTTCACTCGATGAACCAGAACACCTTACAACCCAAAGATTACCCTCGATTGCAATAATTTGCAATATATTAAATTGGCATTTATTTGCAATCAATCAAAGGCGCAGGAAGCCTTATTGGCAAGGGTGAACATGGTGAAAAGGTGAAGGAGTGAAAGGATATAAACGGGGCCAGGCAGGCCGAGAAACTCAGGTCACGGGCTTTTCCACAACCAACAACTCAAGCTGGCAGCTTGACAAGACATCGTCCATTTCTTGAACGGGCCGCCGATCTGTAATAATGTGGGTAATCTTATGAAATCCTGACACTCTATGTGAGGCGGTATACCCAAATTTACTGTGGTCAGCAACTAATACGCGAGTTTTAGCTGCATCTAGCATACGCCCTCGCAATTCAGAAGCATCGCGTGAGAAATCGAACAAAGAGGGTTCTGATGAAATAGCTCCGGCACCTACAAACGCAAAATCGGCGCAATAGTTCGACAAGGAATTTACCGCGTCCCAACCAACAACGGAATCCTCATGGCTTTGGAGCTGCCCACCTAATAACGTGACTGCATTACCGTTAATTCGCCCCAACTGAAGGCAAATAGTGATGTCATTCGTAAACACTTTCAGGTTGCTTCGTGCGGCTAAGGCTCGCGCAACCGCCTGAGTCGTTGTGCCGGAATCGATAATGACAGAAGCACCATCAGGCACTAAGCTTGCCGCCAAAAAACCTATCGCTTTTTTCCCTTCTGCATTAACGGTCTGACGCTTAACGAAGTCAGGCTCAGACTGAGTCATCGAAATGGCCCCTCCTCTTATCTGCTTTAAGCGATTTTGTCCAGCCAGTTCGGAAATATCACGACGAATAGTTTCTCTAGAAACGCCTAACCGCTCACTCAACGATCGAATTGTCACAGAACCCTGTTCAAGGACATCATCGAGAATGAAAGTATAACGGTGTTCGGCCAGCGAGGATGCGTCTTGAATTTGATTATCAGCCATGATCTACACTCTTTTCCTATCCTATGCAGAGCTAGCATTAGCTCGGTTAATACATCATAAAATCCGCTAAGGCATGTTATTCGAACATGGGAAATCATACCACAGGTAATGGTTACAGCAACAACCGTACGTTTAACCGGCCTGGTATTTGGTTGAGGCTGTAGAGAGCTATAGCGTGTTGAATTGGCTTACTGTAGGGTAAACTAACAAGCCACAGAAACACCCTGAAGCGATCTAATAGGTAGATCTAATTCAGCTAGGAAGCCAATAGGGTATTAGGGTAAAAAAGAAATACAAATGACGGTATATTTGACGGTTCCGTTTTATAATACAACGAAAAAGTACTTA
>JAPKBI010000119.1 GCA_028823475.1 Halioglobus sp.
TTTGCCATGACGCTCTCATTTGGTTGCTGCAAAAAGCAGTTTATAATACAGCACGCCGCTCGCCAATGGCAGATTCTCGTATCCGAGTGGCTATGGGGCTCCAATTTAGTCTATTCTTGTCGCATAGGCCTGAACACAACTAACGCCAGAAGATTGCTTGTATGGAACACCCTATAACCATCAAATTCAAGATCCCACGCCAAGACCTGCCCGCGTTGTCACTGTTCGAGCCCGATACTGAGGCCGCCAGCAGTTGGGCTCAGAGCCTACCACTCGCCAATGGCGTCGCGCCGGCCCGATTACTCGTTCAGGCATTGAATGATCTCAACCGGACGCCACTCTCACCGGAACTTCGCTACAACATTATGGAAGTTCTGCGCCCCAAGATCGATGATGCCCAGGCCAATCTATCCAAGCGGTTTCTTAATCAACCCTTAGTGATGCCAGAAGCGTCGCAAACAGCAGCGGAGCTCAGCGACAGGCTGCTCACCCTGAGCACTGCCGCCTATACCATCATTGCCATCGAGACGGTCCAGAAGCACAAGACCCTCCACGATACCAATCCTGCACGCCTCACCTGTCAAGCCATACAGCAAGCGCTGATCTTCGCGGGACGTAAAGTCCTACAACGGTTTCAGCTCCACAGGTCCATCGATGTTCATGGCTGGGAAACATTGCACCAGCTCTATGCGCTTGCCCTTAACCAGCGCCTAGCCCACCTTCCCGTACCGGAGCCACTCTCTGGCGGCGACACCATCACTGCAACCTATTTACAGGCAATAATGATCAGCTGCTGCAATCCCAATCAGTTGCGCCAGGATGATCTGACAGCACTGCACCGCGGGCTACAGCAGTGGAGCGGGCTGATAAAACTTGAACCGCACAACAATGAAAACAGCCTGTTTATCGTCGATTTGGATAGCGACCAGCCTCCGCTGCACAGTGCCTTCTATCGCAACCCACCGGGGCCACAATGTCGCCTTATCGATTGCACATTACTGAGGGAGCAGTTGGAAATACTGAAGAGGGAAACAGATACCCACGGCATCACGTTCGACGAGAACATCCACGCGTCCGTGGGTTTACTCGACCACCTGATTCTGTCTCTTTGCAGTGTCAGTCCACGCAACTTTAAACGATCAGCCTCTAGTAGTCGGCTGTGGCTATGTCTGGGGCTTAGCAGCACCCATTATCACGTGGCGGGCAAACGCCTGTTCGAGGACCTGGTCGATGACGACGGCAGACAGCAGGACTCACAGGCAGCAGACGACCCGTTTCCACCTTCCAATCTCACGCCTGATGAACGCTATCCCATTTTCCAGGCGCAGCTCACCGATACCAGCCCCGGTGGCTATTGTGTAGAGTGGCCTACTGATTCACCCTGCGACATCAGGGTCGGCGAAGTTGTCGGATTGAAAGAAGACGAAGGGAAAAAGGAGTGGCTGATTGCCGTCATCCGCTGGTTAAGACGGGTTGATAATACTAAAACTCTGATTGGAGTTGAGCTCCTTAATCCTCGAGCAGTCGCGTATGGTGCCAGCATTCAACACAAGAGTGGCCAAAAAACGGCGCCTATAAGAGTGCTGCTGCTGCCGGAGGTCAAGCTAGTCGGTCAACCTAATACATTGATCACCCCTAGGATCGGCTTTAGAGAGGGACAAAAACTAACGCTTGGCAACGGCATCGAAAGTCATGACATCAAGCTACTGCCGAATATTGATTCAAGGGCGACCTTTCAACAGTTCCAGTTTAGCTACCCAAGAGAATTAGGCGATGTACTTGCTGAGGGCCAACAGGGCCAATTGAACGTGTATTACGACTCGCTATGGAGCAAGATTTAGCGCGATCATATAACGCCTTTAAAACCTAGATTTTGCTTTGTTGCTTGTCAGAAATACCCAATAGATAAAGAATAGCATCTAGGCCCAAAGTCGATATCGACTGCTCCGCTGATTTTTGCACCAGGGGCTTTGCGCGAAAAGCAATTCCCAATCCAGCGATGCTCAGCATCGGCAAGTCATTGGCGCCATCACCCACGGCAATAACCTGCTGTAGGTTTATGCCTAGATCATCAGCCAATTGCCGCAACAGTTGAGCCTTACGCGCGCCATCAACAATCTCGCCCTGAATCTTACCCGTGACCACCCCTTGAGCAATATCGAGTTCGTTGGCATAAACGTAATCCATACCCAATCGATCTTGCAGATGTTTGGCGAAATAGCTGAAGCCTCCAGAGAGGATGGCCGTCTTGTACCCCAGCGTGCGAAGTGTGGAAATCAAATGCTCCGCGCCCTCGGTTATTTTCAATTCGCTCGCCACGCGTTCGAGGGCACTCTCTTCTAGACCTTCTAGCAAAGCGACACGGGCGCGAAAGCTCTCACTGAAGTCGATCTCTCCGCGCATGGCGCGCTCGGTTATCGCGCTGACCTGCTCACCGACTCCCGCCAGTTTGGCCAGCTCGTCGATAACCTCTGCCTCGATCAACGTCGAGTCCATATCGAACGCCACGAGCCTCCGGGTGCGGCGGTACATATTGTCCTGCTGAAATGCCAGATCAACCTCCAGCACGCCTGCGACCTCCAGTAATTCCCTGCGAAAGGCGGCAGGATCGCGTATAGAACCGCGAGCTGAAAACTCCACGCAGGCCTTGCTCAGAGCCGGCGGTTCTCCGAGCGGTATGCGACCTGACAAGCGGTTGATGCTATCTATATTGAGTCCATGTTTGGATATCACCGCCGTCACACGTGCGAGTTGGTCCGAAGTGATTTTGCGCGCCAAGAGCGTAATGATGTAGCGCGCCAGACCCTGAGCCTCAACCCAGTAGGAATAACTTTCGGGGGATACCACGCTGGTAACTGCGCGCAAATCTCGCTCCAATGCGAAATTACGCACCGCTTCGGCCACCTGTTCGCCGGCGTAGTTCTCTGACAGCTCCACCAACAAACCCAACGATAACGTGGCGTGTATCACGGACTGGCCAATGTCGAGAATACTCACGGAATGGTCCGCTAGGATTGCCGTCAATCCAGCTGTGAACCCCGGCTGATCTTCGCCGGAGATAGTGATAAGTAATATATTATTCACTTAACGGGTTCCACAGTTATTTTGGTGCGCCATTCTACCTGTTCGTGACAACGGCTGAAAAGCTCACTTTTAATAGGCTCAAATCCCATATTCAATCTCAAGGTCTCAAAAAGGGATATTTGCCGCTGCGTCTAGTTTATACTAGCCTCGTCGCAATTGGGGAAGTCAGTCATCGCGCGTGAATAATCGCTTTACTAACACTAGCCTCGGCCAACAACTGGCAATTCTCACTGCAGGTTTATGCCTGCTGGTGGGTCTTGCCCTTGTCATTTTGGGCGCAATTTCCACTCGCCATATGCAAACGCTATTGCAAGAAGAATACGGCAGCGCTCTGGCCGCGCTGGTAGCAACTCGTGTCAGCACCGCCCTGGAAAACAACGACCTGCTCAGTGTTTCGGCCTCGTTACAACGTATTATCGAAACGTCTGCAGCGCAGGCGATCCTAATTCAGGATGTAGAAGGCAAGACACTCAGACAAATGGGTGAAGCCAATGGGCAAAGTCTCTACCAGTACAGCGCTCCCGTGCATATCGAAACCGATATCGCCGGCGAAGTCGTGATTACCATCAACGCAGAAAATGCCCACGCCGCACAGCTACGCTTTATTTTAAGTATGCTGGGCCTAGCGGTACTGCTCAGTCTGGCGGTTTACGGCGTCAGTCGCCGCTTTGGGCAGCAACTGGGAAATCGTCTGTCCGACCTGGCCCGCAAGATCGCACTCGAGGAGGAGGATCCTAGGGCAGGGCCGACGAATGAGCTACTGCTACTGTCCAAAAAAATTGAGGCCCTGCCAATGGATCTGCTGCGCACCCGCAGCGAACCAAGCCCGCAGGACGAGAACTACCAAACGACTGCAGTGCTGTACCTCCACCTCTCCAGCCTCGAGCACTATGTCGATACGCTCGACGAACTCTCGCTGCAACGCTATACAGACCGCCTGCATCAGATCATTTATGCCGCAGCAGGTTTTTACGCGGGAGATTTACAGGTCGCGCGTCAGTTCGGCCTGGCAGTTTACTTCAGCGGGCACAACACTGCTGGTAGCGCAGCATTCCGAGCTGCATCCTGTGCCTGGCTGGTGCAGGCCGCAAGCCTAGCGCTGGAAAAGCAGATATCGCTGTCTCTTTCCATGTCGATGGCCATTGCACAGAGCGAACTGGGCGTGGGAAATGGCACCGATATCTATCCAGGATTGTACACGCAGCATACGCTCGATGAGTTACACACCGTCTGCGCCAGCAGGCCTCCCAACATTCTGCTCTCGCCCACTATCTGTGAAGACACGGATATATCAGGACGCCTGCAACATAGACCGACCGAAGTGATGGATTACGCTGTCATCGAGGAGTTTGCCGGACCCTATCAGGATTTACTGGAGCGCCAACTGCGCCTCATACTGAAGCGGTTGACGGACCCAACGAGGCTCTAAACTATTCCGGTTCGCTCCGCTTGATCAAGCGCTCAACACTCATACCGTCCACCTTCTGAAAGCCACGCGGTAGCTTGTTGCCGCGCCGACCCCGCTCGCCCTGATAGTGCTCGAGGTCCTTCATTTTAAAGTTTCGGTGGCGCTTACCGGAATAGATCACGATGGTATCTTGTGCCGTAAATACTTGTATAGCCACTACATATTCCTCTCGAGCCTGCACCCGAGCGGAGGGAATACCTATAATTTTATTGCCTTTTCCCCTGGCCATCTGTGGCAGGTCCGCCAGCGGGAAGATAAGCAAGCGACCCTCTGTGGTGACCGCCGCAACCTGCGACTCCTCTAATGATTGAATCGCCGCGGGGTGCAGCACCTGCCCCCCTTTGGGCAAACTGATAACCCCCTTACCTGCCCGATTTTTTGACTGCAGATCACCTAACTTGGCCACGAAACCGTATCCGGCATCACTGGACAACAAATAAAGACTGTCATCTGCACCCATCATCAAGCCACCGAAGCTCGCTCCCGAAGGCGGATTGATACGCCCCGTGACCGGCTCGCCCTGACCCCGCGCCGAAGGTAGGTTGTGGGAGGGCACAGTATAAGCCCGCCCCGTTGAATCCAGTATGACGACAGGCTGATTACTGCGCCCATAGGCGCACATCTGATAACTGTCACCGGACTTGTAACTCAGGCTAGTAGGATCAATATCGTGCCCCTTTGCCGCCCTTATCCAGCCTTTTTCTGACATCACCACCGTGATCGGATCAGCTGTGACTAGCTCAAGCTCACTAAACGCTTTGGCGTCAGTCCTCACTGCCAGTGGCGAACGGCGCTCGTCCCCATATTTTTCTGCCACGGCCAGAAGCTCTTTCTTGATCAGACTCTTGAGCCGGGCTTCACTGCCTAGGACTTTTTGCAGCTGGTCGCGCTCCTGCTGCAATTGCGCCTGCTCTGTGCTGATAATCATTTCTTCCAGCTTTGCCAGATTGCGCAGTTTCAACTCAAGAATAGCCTCAGCCTGAATATCGGTAATCCCGAAACGCTTCATAAGCGCGGCCTTGGGCTTTTCCTCTGTGCGAATGATATGAATCACTTCGTCAATATTAAGGAACGCAACGAGGTAACCGTCTAGAATATGCAATCTCTTCAGTACGCGATCGAGGCGATATTCCAGCCGACGCCGAACGGTAGACGTGCGAAATTTCAGCCACTCCTTGAGAATTCTATCCAGCCCTTTAACCCCTGGGCGACCGTCGATACCGATCATATTGAGATTGACGCGGTAGCTGCGTTCCAAATCCGTGCTGGCGTACAAGTGGCTCATAAGAGCTTCAAGGTCAACGCGGTTGGAGCGTGGCACCACAACCAGGCGCGTTGGGTTTTCATGATCCGACTCATCCCTAAGATCCGCAACCATAGGCAATTTTTTAGCTTGCATCTGCTGCGCAATCTGCTCCAACACCTTCGATCCGGATACCTGATGGGGCAGGGCGGTGATCACAATATCGCCGCCCTCAGACTCCCACACCGCACGCATGCGCAAACCACCACGCCCCGTTTGGTAAAGCGCGAGAATGTCCTCGCGCGGTGTGATGATTTCCGCATTAGTGGGAAAGTCGGGCGCTTGAATATGCTCACACAGCTGAGCCACCGTGGATTTGGGTGAGTCCAACAGCAGCACCGTTGCCGCCACTACCTCTCGCAGATTGTGCGGAGGAATATCTGTGGCCATACCTACAGCAATCCCTGTTGTGCCGTTCAAAAGTACATTAGGCACCTGCGCAGGCAGCACCACCGGCTCATCAAGCGTGCTGTCAAAGTTCGGTATCCAGTCCACCGTGCCCTGACCCAGCTCACTAAGCAAGACGTCGGCATAGGCGGTGAGACGCGACTCTGTGTAGCGCATGGCGGCAAAAGATTTAGGGTCATCGGGTGAACCCCAATTGCCCTGTCCATCCACCAGCGGATAGCGATAGCTGAAGTCCTGCGCCATCAGCACCATAGCTTCGTAGGCGGCACTATCACCATGCGGATGGAACTTACCGATAACATCACCAACGGTGCGCGCCGACTTTTTGAATTTGGCAGAGGACTTCAGCCCCAACTCACTCATGGCATAGACAATGCGCCGCTGCACGGGCTTAAGTCCATCACCTACGTGCGGGAGCGCTCGAT
>JAPKBI010000120.1 GCA_028823475.1 Halioglobus sp.
TTAAAAACCCCATCGTATTGTCCGGCTTTTTAGGCATTCTATATTCAGCCGCAAACCTTCCAATGCCGGCGGTTGCAAAAAGCTACTTTACCATCTTGGGTTCTGCTCTGGCGCCGGTAGCTTTGTTTGCAGTAGGAGCCGGAATTATGTGGTCTAATATAAAGGATTACTGGAAAATTCTAAGCGTCATGTCATTTTTCAAAATGATTATATGTCCAGCCATTGCCTATTTAGTGGCAGTATTGTTGCATTTAAGTAGTCTAGAGACCTTTGCCTTGGTGTTAATCGCCGCGGTTCCATCACCAAAAACAGCTTATATACTGGCAGAAGAATATAATTTTGAACCGGAATTAATGGCAGGACATATTGCGTTAACCACCGTCATTGGTGTTGTTACGATCTTTGGTCTTATCTTGTTTGCATCAAGTGTTGACCCGACCTTATTTAAAGCGTTAGCAGGTTAGGTGGCATACTGATCAGACGATAAATGCAGGCGCACGTTACCGATCCTTGATTGGATATGCCTACTGAAGGTTGAAAGTTGAAAGCAGGAAAGTTGTTAGCAGACACACCTACTGTCTCTGTGGCATTAAACGTGGTGCTATACAGCGTTTAGAAGTGGCGGCAGCGGCGGTGCTGTTGCGTGCGCTCAGAAGAATTTGCCTGTTTCGCCCGATGCAACGGATCGGAACCCCGAGAGTGTGAGCGGCAGACATCGCTTGTTCTGGCTGCGGCCTAACGTGTGCCGTTTAGGCGCCAGTCGTACTTGCGGTAGCTGATTTTAAACGCTTCTTGTTCAAGAAGGTCTACCACTTCCTCGTCGTCAACCATAGACGCCAAGTACGATTGTAGTGAGCCACTAGCGGCCACGAAATCCTCCTCAAACCATTTGAAGATACTGGACAGTTCTGCCCGTCGGTCGGCTGTGTTGAACTGGTTACGTTGCGGATTGTTGATGAAGCCCGTCGCGGCTAAAGTAAGTTGCTGATCTAGGCGCTGTAAAGTGTAAGCCTCAGATTGCAGGATCGGGCAGGACTTGCTTGCGCACACAATCGCGAAGTGAATGCGCGGTTCTTGCAGCGGGCGAATAAGCTCGTGTTCTAGTACATGCAGGGTGATACGGTTTCCGGCTACGAGATAGCCGTCGCGTTTGAAATACACGTGACGCCCCAGCAGGGTGCTAGGCGAGCTGCCATCGAGTATGCCGCGGGCCGCAAGAATATTATAGGCATTGATATAGAAGACCAGTTTTTGTTGGCGACTCATTGCACTCGTGTCAGCAGTGCCAATCTGCTCTATCAGTGCATCAAACTCGGGGTTGTGCTGCCACTGGGTATAGTTCACATTGCCGTCGATCACCGCCGCTTTGAGCAGTGCGTCCCACGTTGCTAAGTCGAGCTCGGCGGCGGCTGTGAACGGCACAAGTAGTATGGCTGCGAGCAGTATTTTTTGTACACTGCATCGGAACGTTAATCTGCACATAATTGAAACTCCTGATATCACTCTGCACAGGAAAAGGTTAGAGTAATCTGATGAAAAAACGACACCTTTGTATCCCTCTGTTAACGACTATATTGTTCGGTTGCACCAGTGCGCCGGAACAACCCAGCGCCGATACGGTATTGCCTCCCTGCGGGATGTTGCCCAACTGTGTCAACAGCGACAGTGGCACCGGTGGAAGCGCTATTGCACCTCTACAGGCCACAGTTGAACAGTGGCACGCGCTAAAGCGATGGCTGGCCCAACAGGACAACTGGACAATTACAGCCGAAACAGACGATTTTGTACAGGCTGTCGTCAAAACCCCGCTGATGCAGTTTCGTGACGACGTACAGTTGGCGTTTAACCAACAGGCCGGTGATATTCAGGTGCGCTCATCGTCTCGGCTCGGAATCAGCGATATGGGGGCCAATCGGACACGGATAGAGAGTTTGCGAGCGCATCTGATTAGTGAAGCTACTGCGGTCGCCGATTGACGCTGTTTGTGCACTGGCTAGCTGAGTGCCGTTCCCATGGTGTTGATCATCTCCAGTACCGTATCCAGGCGCACTTGCGCGCTGGTCATTTCCAGTAGCGCCTGCGCAGTCTCTGGTGGCATTCCCAGCAGTCCAGCCACAGCAAAGCTGAACGTCTGCGACGACATTGCTTGCCAGTGAGCGCTGTTGAGCATGTCCTGAGCCTCCTCATTGCCGTGTGTTATTGCCAGCAGTCGCTGTAAGATTTTCGATTGGCTTTGTTGCAATGCCCGTTCGCCCGTTTCGTCGAGAGCCTCGTCCAAAAGTTCCTCGCAGGCCCATATGCCAAACGGCAGCGTCTGTTTTTCCGCTCCCAGCTTGAGGCGTATCGCGTTGTCTACCTGAATTAGCATCCGCCCATCCTCCAGTTCCTCCAGCAGTTCCACAGGGCCGGCGGAAAAGATGCCTTGGGGCTTATAGGTGGTCTGATTACTATTGAGCGCTTCCTCGACCGTTTGTTCACGGTCTTTGCGGTGCAGTACTTTTTCGGTGTGACACACGCCCATCAGCAAATTTTGATCGATACAGTGGCGCACCATCTGGCGATAGCGAGGCTCGAACACATGCAAAGAGCAGGGAACCCCGGGGAAGTTTACGGAGTCGGGGATCGGGAATAGGGCAACATCAGGCATAGGCTTTCTCTAAGAGATAATAGGTAGTGTACGTTAGCACTGCGGGAACGGATTAGCAGACAGAGCGGCGAGTTTCTGTTTCACATGGGAGATGGTAGTGAACGGCTGATGCGGCTTGCGCGCGCCTCAGATCAACCGGATTTCTTCAGTCTGGGAACAAGCACCGGCGTATTCTCCCTATAAGTGATATAAGCCGGATCATTCCCCCAACGACGATTGGCTTTGTGCTCGAGTAACGGAATGCCGCTAATGCGCGCCAACAACAGGTAGACAAACAGGGGTGATACCAGTGTTAGATACTGCCAGCTATCCAATACGGGCAACGTCAGTAACGCTATACCCGTCCACAGCATGATCTCGCCAAAATAGTTGGGGTGCCGAGAAAGAGACCACAGGCCCGCAGTAATAAAGGTAGCGCTACCGTGTGCCTGCCTGAACTGACGTTTCTGCCTGTCGGCGATGACTTCAACGGCGAAGCCAAATAGCCAAAGTGCAATGGCAATGCCATCAACTATATGCAACGGAACAGATCTGCCACTACTCAGTGCCGCGAGCGCCGCTCCAGCTGTCACCGTGACCCAAAGTCCCTGCAGCATCCAGGTGCGAAAAAAAAGTAGCGCCGAAGGTTTGATCTTATCAAAACGGGAGTCACCGCCATCTCGCGCAATGCGACTGAAGAGAAAGCTCCCGAGCCGCGCAGCCCAAATGAGGATGAAGAATGCAATGATCATTTGTCGTAAGTCAACCTCGCCACTGCACAAGAGAGTCAGTGCGATCACGCTGATATAGGTCAGGCTGCCAATCAAATCGTAGTACCGCTCGGTCTGGTACAGGAAGGCCGGTACAAAGCCCAGACCTTGAAGGACGAAAATCCCCAACACTGCCCAGGCCATTATGGGCAGTGAGTAAAACATCAAACCACCCCAGCTGCCGGACGCTGTAATCACCAGGGCAATAATGGCAATGACGAAAAATGCTTTCATTTACACCTCATCTAAAACGGTTTCAGTGGGTATAGTGTACCTAACTGGTAACAGAGAGCCACGAGGTCAGGTTTTACATTACCTGGCCGTTAATTTGCTCAGGGCGCATAACTATAATCAGGGCGTATACCAAATTGGCGAGGTGTAGGCGCGCTCCTGAATAGTAGCAGGCCCCTCCTGAGGGACCTGGGCTTGCAGGGCAATGCTATCCAATAGCGAGTGACGGGGTGTGGGTATTTGCAACACTCGCACATAATAAAATGCCCGCTGCGATGGATCAAAATTTGGGTCGCTCCATAACACTGACAGAGCGGGTGCGCCTATGCTGTTATCCCAGTGCCCCGAGCCGATATGAACCGTATTTCCAATAGCGGGAAGCTTGCCGTTGCCGTCCAGAGTGCGTTCGCCCGCCCAGACCACGTTGTACACCTGTTCATGCTGTGCGCCAGCACTGTCTACCCAGCCCTTGATGACCTGAACACGGTCAAGATGGGCATTGTTGGGATCCATCTCTGCCCGAATTAGCATTTGCGGCGCAGCAGTGGCTTGCGCCGCATTGAGTGAGCCGCCCATGGGAACGCCCTGCGCATAACCGAGTTCGGCAAAGTCAGGTGTATCCAATGCATTGTCGTCAAAATCCCAGCCGCCAAACACCCGCACCTTCATGCGTGTACCGGTCGTTGCGTAAGTTTCCTTACGCTGAAACGCATTAAATATTTCGTCCCGCGTATTTCCCCGTGACCACACGCCAGCTAAACCAGATGCAGACATACTCCAACCAGTCACTTTGCGTCCACCAATAGAGTCTTTGCTGCGCTTAGTTTCGGGCGTGGAATCTCTGGCAAACTTTCCCCAAAAGTTATCTTCCTCTGCAGAGGACAGCCCCGAGTGGGAATCAGTTGAACCGATAACGCCAAATTGATAGGGGTTTTCGCCAATATTTTGCTCCAGCGCTAGGCCTGTCTTTAGCGCGCCACGGATATAGTCGGCGGCTGTCGGTTTATATTCTTCTGGGTCTTGTTGAATATAATGCGTGTACGTCTCAAAGTCGGAGAACTCATCATCTGGCGACACAACGGGATGAGTTTCGGAGTCGCCCTTGATTTGTGTTGCCTCGGAAATAGGCTCCCAGCGCATGCGCCGCTTGGCATACTCTGCGGTAATGGGCTCTCCTTTCAGTGTGGTTTCGGCATACATATAGCCCTTAGAGATATTTGAGTTGTGCGGCATGGCCACAAAACGCGCTCCCGTACGCTCCTGCGTTTCTTCAAGAAAGGTCCACAGATCTTCTGGATATTGGCTCTGATCTGAACCGTAGGGTACAAACTGCTTCGCGATGTTTCCCGAGTCGGGGGTAAAGACGATGCGGTGCAAGTTGGCTCCGGTGGGAATTGAACTCCACTCCCAGCCGATAAAGGTAGTGAACGTCCCAGGCTGGTTATGGCGCTCTGCTGCGTCAACAATTTCACTCCAAGCCGTGGTCTCGATAGACAGGGTATCGCCAAAGGGGCTAGCCATTGCATTAACAGGGTCCTGCACAGGGTCAGTACCGGGTTGCTCCGGTTTTTGAGGCAAGAATGAATTAAATAGCTTGCTGCCGCCGCCTCCCGAAATAGCCCGATTGAGCATGACCACCCCAAACCAGCGCTTCAAATTTCCCCATACTCCCAAGTCTTCCAGTGTCGCCGTGTCATTGTTTAGCGCCCTGATTACGCCCATTAGTTCCGCGTGATCAGAGACCACCAGAAAATCCAGTGGTGTGCCAATTTGCACCCGGGTGCGATTGAGGGGATGGATAACCGGCTTCCCCTCGGCCCAGCGATAAGCCGTGTCGGGATCGGCTGTCTGGTTTTTGTTCAGGTAGGCATCAAATGAATAAGAGGTGTGGAGGTGGGTGTCACCAAACAATAATTGATTGGGGAGCCCTGCCTGTGCGACCGTGCCAAGCAGTGTTAGCAGGCCCATGCATAAAAAACCTTGCACTTTTGTCATGACAATTTTCATCTCTTAATGATTTATGTTTATAAAGTTCGGCTATACCAGAATGCATTAATGTCGCGTTTCATTATGTGTACAGTGCTGTTTCGCCAGAAGTCATAGCCATCGATGAGTCGAACACTGGCACCGGTGTGCCTCGGCGTGATGCCGGCGCGCCGACGATCCGAGAGGTTGGCATCCGAACCATGTAGCAGCAAGTCCGAGTGCATCGAGACTTCTCCAGCCTTCAGTACATTCAACAATCTTACTGCGTGCTGCGCAGGCTCGACGACCTGACGGCCCAGGACACGATCGTCGCTCAGCCTTAGTTCCTCATGCGGCAGCGGACCGAGCCGGTGACTGCCAGCAATAAATCTAGCAGCACTTCTGATAACTTGCCACTCCTAAGAGTTCGCGGTCGTCCCGTGTGCTGGATTCTCAGGTCGAGGGGGATCCTTGTTTTCAAGGGGGCGCAGTCTACTCATAAAATTCTCCGCCAAGCCCTCGTAAAGAGCCGTCGGACAGACCAGGCGCGAAGCCTCGAAAGCCAGCATGGAGGCGAATGCGAGAGGCAGGGTCATGAAGCGCGCATCGGTCATCTCGACCAGAATAACAAATGCGGTAATCGGGCTTTGCACGACGCCGGAAAAATAGCTCACCATGCAGAGAAGGATCACCGCTTGGGGGTCCATGAACTCCAGAAAGGGAGCGGTCAGTTGGCCCAGCGCGGCGCCGGTTGCCAAGCTCGGATCAAAAAGACCTCCGGGGATGCCACTGAGGAGGGCAATCCAATTCCCCAGAGCAATCGCGCCAAATCCCCAAGTGGGAACCTCGGTCCCTTCCATGAGAATGGCTTGCGCGTGCGGGTATCCACTACCGTAGCTGAATCCGTCCGACACGATAGCGAGCAGCGCCATTGCCGCGCCCAGAGATGCGGCGGCCAGCAAGGGACGCCGGCGATAAAAACGGCCATAGGGGCGGGTGGTCAGCAGCAGGCTCTGGGCAAAAAGCCCACCGAGGAGGCCGAAGACCACTCCGAGAACGGGCACGACTAGCCATTCGAGCG
>JAPKBI010000121.1 GCA_028823475.1 Halioglobus sp.
ATCGCGTAGATCCGGCATTGGTTAGAGCGGTTATTCATGCTGAGTCCGCATTTAGACCCGGGGCTAGGTCAAAAAAGGGTGCGCTCGGCTTAATGCAGTTGATGCCCGATACGGCAAAAGATATGGGCGTCACGAATGCCCTAGTGCCGGAAGACAATATTCAGGGCGGCGTTCGATATCTAGCGTGGCTTCTTGAAGAAAATCACGGGAATATCATGCTGGCGACCGCCGCTTACAACGCGGGTCCTGGTGCGGTAAAACGGCACAACGGTATTCCGCCATACGAGGAAACCCAGACCTACGTCAAAAGGGTCAAAATTCTACATGATCGCTACAAAAAGGCGTCGACCAAGACTTTCTCTGGCCAATGGCTGTCTCAGTCGGAATTAACACGGCGATAATATAGAATAATAATCAGAGCGACTAGGCCCGCCGCACTAATTGAAAATGATGTAAGTTGTAGTTCGCCTACGTACGGTACTCGGAAAGACTCAAGAATTCCTTTAGCGCCATCGTGGAGAATGAGGAACAGTAGACCAATTTGACCATTGAAACTCCGTTTCGTATCAAACCACATGAGAAACACTCCAACGCCAAGCGATGCGGCCATGAACAGGAAGTGCAGCGGGAACACGGGATTGCTAGGATGGGAAGAATGATCAAGCAAGCCTTGCTGGAGCTGCACATACCAAACCTGACTTCCGGGTTCATAACTGAGACAGTAAATTGCATCACACTCAGGCCCTGTACAGCAACCGTTCATAAGACAGCTGAACCGTACCAGAGCGAAGCAAAAGCAAACGGTTATTGCCAGTACATCGAGGAAACGAGGAAGCGGTAGGTCTGGCAAAATCCATCGCTTTAGTAGCGGGCCTACAAGAATCATACCCAGTAGAGCGCCCGGATAGCGTAACCCTCCACGCAATTCACTGGAAAGCGGCTCGTATAACTCCCAGCCTCGCACGTGCAGTGAAAATAATTTTGCGCCCAACACGGCGAACACGCCTATGGCTAATAGCAGAAGAACGGCTCGGCCCGCTTTAATCCGGTCGTTGCGCAGATAGAGTATAAAAAAAACAATACCAAAAATCGCAATGGGCGAGATCAGTACTCTCAGTGCATCTAGACCGAAAAGTCCGTTGGGATACATAGTTCAAGCCCAGGTTCAGTGGCAGCGAAAAGGTTGCTATGGCTTATACCGCGGTTTGCGTGTCGCGCGCTATCAGCAGCCTGACGGCAGCGGGTTATAATCATTCTGCTCACATTACTACAGAAAAACATTCGTGTGAAAAAGCAATGTAGGGAAATTTTCACCAAAGCGCGATAGAGGAGGAAAAGTCCTTTTATAGAATTGCTCTATCAGGCTGGTTGCGGCGCGCGTCAGTCTCTCTCGCCGGCTCTAGTTAAATAGACGCCAGCGGACAAATATTCAGTGAGTAGTTTGATGGCATCACGATAACGAAATTTCTTTTTGCAATGAGTTAATACAGGTAGTCATCAAAGCATGAAAGATAGGTTGAATACAGTTCACGTTCGCGTGTTTTGTTCAATCCAAAGTCTTCAGGGGAGTATGTGTGTCTGCCGTACAAGTGCCTCGGATTCTGCATCAGATATTGCCGCATTCGGTTTTCAGCCTCACCCCTCAACGGGATCCCAAAATGCTCGTATAGACACCCGATGACAGAAATTGGATCTGAACAGAGCTCGCTGAAACGCACATCAAAAACCTGACGCTGATCCAGAGCACCGCGGTCTGACATTCCCGCGCTTGCGATTTTTGAGAAATGTCGAGCTTCGTGTTCGCCGATAGCCGGCGGGCTAATGGCATTGCTGAAGCCGCTCTGTAGTTTACATACGAGGCTTGAGAATGAGGAAATCGCCTCAAGGGGTCGACGGTGGGCCCAGACTATCAGCGCGTCCGGATACTGTGCGACCAAATATTTCAGATAAGCGAGGTGAGCCGGAGCTTTCAGCACCCAATGCCCAGTGCCGAAATCGACTTGCAGATGCTGGAGAAAATTAGCATGCCACTGGTAAGATGCGCTCATGTCTTGGGCTAGCGCCCAGCTCCTGTATTTTGGAATGTTATACATATACCCAAACTGTTCACTGATAAAATGAGACGCAAGGATGTAAACGCATTCTTGCGGCAGCTTCGCGCCAATGGCGTGGATCGCCCTGAACCCAGGGGACAGCTTTTCAGCTAAGGCCAGCATTCGGTCCACACCCTGAATTCTTTTATCGCGGGCATATGATATTTCTTTGGGAGGCGGAATAGGCCTGGTAACTTCCCAGCTTGCAGGTGACCGAAAAGAGGGGTCCTGCGCAATCAGTTCATACAGCATAGTAGTGCCTGTTCGTGGCAGCCCTGTAATAAATAGTGGTCGTTTTATAATCTGGCGTGTCACTTGGGGCCGACGGCTGCGAAAATCTATCAGTCGTAGTCGAACGCAGAGATGGTCCAGCAAATTGAAATATGCGGCTATCTGTCCGATTTGTGAGAGCTGTGCCTGATCATTTAATTCAGCTGTGAGTATGTCTAGTCCATCTCTGAATGACGTGTCGCCAAAGTCTTGCAGCCCCGTCTTTTTTTTCGCTTGCTTGATTAGTAGATCTGCGTTCATGTCTGGCTTGTTGTAGCCCGCTGTTCTGAATTTTTCGCCGATACGGTTTATCAATTTGACATAAACGGGCTGATTAGAGGTTGAGCGTCGTGGATTCACATTCAGCGCCTTGCTGGGCAATGGTAATGCCATTGATAATTGATAATTGAGACCTATTCGTCGGAATCGAATGCCGGGATTGGCATCGCAGTGCGCCAATATAGAAAGTTGACACAGATGCTGAAGAGACTCTTAATATGTCGATTCTGACTACAGCATCCCTAATGTTGACGCGTAAGTCTATGCCAAAATTAATTAGTGCTTATTTTCAGATGCGTGACCATTCAGGGACGGAGACTGCGATTCTGCATCGGCCATGACGCTAACAACGGCGGTTCCGACATACCAAACCCAGATCAGCATTAGCACGTGTAGAACATCGTTTTCTGAAAACCAAAAGCCTTTAGACCAGAGAATCTGGGTATAACCGAGTAGCAGGTAGCCGTAGTAAAGGACATTAGTGACGAACATAATGATCCATGCTCCGAGTAAGATTTTGTCTTTATCAGACTTCTCATTGATATAGCGACAGCCGTTAATAAGGAAACAGACAAGGAATGAAGGCGTGGAGAACAACACTAACATTTCAAAAGAAATCATAAACCTGTTCGGTAAGAATGCGCCGGCAGCTGCCACACCGCAGTAAATGACTGTGTTGACGAGGGCATACGTAAGCAACAGGCGCCGCATTAAACCTTTTGTACAGGCGTAAGCAACACCCGCCAGCATGGCATTCACGCTTCCTGTTTGCAGCGCTAGATAGACGATTTCCCACCAGCTGGTCCATGTACAAAACTCTCGTTCCGTACATTTAAGTTCGAAGCCAAATGCCTGATAGCTGGTGCCGGCCGATATCGCAGCAATGCCCCCCAGCGCCATGGCGATAGACCACCAGCGTCTGGACTTGTGTTCGTTATCCCGTTGCCAGAATCGCCACCCCACCCACAACCACATTAGTCCCAAGAAGTAGATCAAGAGTGTTGAGGTGGGTTGAGTGAGTGTGACGCCACTTGAAAAGAGTTCGACACACGGCATGCTTTCGCACCATTGCGTTGGCGTGGTCCTTGGCTGCCACAGCAGCGAGTCGATCCGGTCACATCCAGTTAATATGAGCGGACTCAGTATAGTGAGCGCCAGCCTGGTCATACCATACCTTTAAATTTCGCCGAGCAGGATAGCGTTTGCGATGGTGTATAGCCCTCAAAAATTATATCGGAAGCAATTTGAGCGCGACTTTCAATCCACGATAATGCGAGTGCAGTCAGTAGCATGTCAGTTCACTGGCTTAATCCATATTGGCGAGGACCACGCCCGCTCCCGAATGGTCGCCGGAACGTGGGAAGGCGGTGTTTGGCCCAATCGCAGGGCGTCGTAGGTCGACCAGCGGCAGGTGGGATTTTGGAGAGCGCGCACGTAGTAAAAAGCATTCTGGTCAGAGTCATAGTCAGGGTCCTTCCAGGTTACCGCCATCTGAGCAGCGCCGGTATTACCCAGACCTTTACAATTAGCGATGTTTACAGAGGCGCCGTTGTCGGGGCAGCGCAGGGTGGAGGCGTCTATTTTTAGCCCATCGGAACAGCTGATGTCGCGCACGCTTTCATGAGTAACGCCCTCAGCGTCTATCCATCCCTTGACCATTTGGAGACGTTGCAGTGGCGCACTCATCAAGTCTGCTGCCGCCCAGAGGAAGAATGTGGGGCTCTCCGTTTGCTCTGTGCCAGGTGTCAAAACGCCACCCATGGGTACCCCGCCGTCAACGGCTAGAGCGATGGCATTAGGCTTGTCGGTGATATCCTCGTCGAAGCCCCAGCCAGCAAAAAAGCGTAACGTTATGCGTGGCCCTGAAGTTGCATAGACCTCGCGGTCTTGCATGCCTTTAAAAATGGCATCCCGCGTATTTTCTTCTGCCCATACTCCCGTGAGTCCACCTGATGTGTGGAACTGCAGAATGGATTCGTAGGGTTTGCGGCCGGGCCATTCAGTGATGCGGCGAGTAGCCGGTGAGGAGGCCGCTGCGACTTTGCCGACAAAGTCCCACTCTTCGACATCACCGGGGCTGGAATTGTGGGTATCGGTGGAGCCAATCAGCCCGAAGGCAAAGGGGTTAAATCCCATGTCAGCCTGCATTTGCAGACCAATTTTTAACCCCTGACGGGCGAAACTGGTGGTGAATGCACATCCGCTTTCCTGACCAAGTTGACAGGGTTCTAATATTTGACCAAAGCCACACTCCTCGTCTGTAGCCCCAACACCCAGCGCACACTCTGAGGAGCCCTTGACCTGATAGATCTCGGCGAGCGGTTCGCGTCGCTGCCGCAGCCGCCAACCCTCCTCGTCGTAGGTTTCGCCGTCCCAAGTATTCTCACTGTAGAACAGGCCCCACCCCTTATTCATGTTGTGTGGAATGGTGAGAAAATCGCACTTGCCGCTACAGTCCTCTTCTAAGACCTTCCATAATGCTATGGCGTTGCCAACATCAAAGTAGGATGTGGCGTGCTCCGGGAGCCCAGTGCCATTAAAAATGACATTACGATGGTGCTTGCCTGAGTCGGGAAGGGGTGGCGAGTACTCGTAGGCTGAAAATACTGTGAGCATGCCCGGCTGGTTGTATTTGTCCGCTAAACGCTTGTATTGCGACCAGTCACTATTGCTGTCGCGGTAACAGCGCTCGAGGTCTGTCTCATCTAGCGTGCATATCGGAAAATTAGCCTGGGTTGGATGACTGCGGACACTGTTGCGGTAGACCCCCGCCGCCTTCTTGCTAGCGGGTGTTTCTGTCGGTTCGTTAGCAACTGCCTTCAACAAGAGGAACGTCACGACATTGGGCGTTTCCATTAGCCAGCAGTTCAGGTTTTCTTTTAGCGATAGATTAGTGTCATCGCAACGCGTCCTCAAACCAAAACTTTCTGCATGATCTGTGATGGCCACAAAATCCAGGGGCCGCGATAGCTGCATAAGTTCACCCCCGGCATTGCGCAGACTCTCGCCCTGCGCAAATCGGTAAGCATCTTCAACGGTCAGGGTTGTACCAAACAACACAGCATCAAAGCTTTCCACAGTATGGACATGCAGGTCGCCCCAGTAGACATTCTTGAGCGCGTTGTAAGGTTGATTAACGTGGGGTTGCGGCGGCGGAACGATAACACGGCTGTCATCCTGCAGAGCGTAATCTGCCGGCGCAGTGGAAACCGAAGTGGCGCGATAAAGCGCGTAAACTTCATCCCCGCCGGCTAACCACAGCGCACAGGTTGACAGTATGATCACCACTAGCACGCCTAATAAGGTCTTCTTCAACATGGCTTTATCCATTTCTTATCGTTGTTTTGAGTGTACATTTTATAAAACGCCAATAGTACACAGAGTGTTGAACTATGGTTGAAAAATTAACATGATATACGCGAAAAACAACAGGATATGTACCGCACCTTGCAGAATATTGGTTCGCGCGCTGCTGAACGTCATCATGCTGACCATCAGAGTCACGACGAGTAAAACCGTTTGCGAATCAGGCAGGCCTAAAATGACATGCTGATTGGTTATGAGGCTAATAATAAGGACTGCAGGAATTGTCAGACTGATTGTTGCAAGCACTGAGCCTAGCAATATATTGACAGCCCGCTGTAAATTATTCTGCATCGCTGCACGAATGCCACTCATTGCTTCGGGTGCAAGTATGAGTGATGCAACAAAGAAACCGCCCAGCGCCATGGGTGCACCTAACACTTCAATGCTATAGTCCACGGGCCTAGCGATTTTCTCTGCGAGCAGAATGACCGACAGAAGATATCCCATCAATAACAATATATGGCCCCTCATCGAATAAACCATTGGGAGGTGGAGCGTGGTCTCACCAGCAGCTTGCTGGGAACTCTCCAATCCCATTACAAAATAACTCTGATGGCGTCTGGTCTGGATCAGCAGGAAGGCCA
>JAPKBI010000122.1 GCA_028823475.1 Halioglobus sp.
TGTCGGCGCCATTAGCGGTGTCAGTGTGTGTGCTTACTAAAGACATAGGCGCGAACGACTGTCCAAGTTACTCATAAACGACGGTGATGATATCAGCTTTGCAGAACAATACTCTATCAGCGCTATGTTTCCAAACGGATATAAAAAAACAGATCGATCAATGGCGCTCCATAGGGGCTAGGCAAATAAGCCGGCCATAGGCGATACTAGAGTATACGCTGAATAGGTCGATTTAGAGGGAGAAAAAAATGGATAATGTACATTGGGAGTATCTGACCCTACACCGCAAAAATCGTGTGTTAGAAGTAACGTTTCGCTCCCCTAACAAGGTTAACAGCCTAAATAACGCTATGATGCGCGAGCTGACGCGTCTGGCACAAGAACTGCAGTTCGACAGTGAGCTTAATGCCATCATCCTGACCGGAGCTCCGGACATTTTTAGCGCTGGGATGGATCTTAATGACCCGGAAGCCGCCAATGCCGGCAATCTATCAGTAGCCGAAAGACGCCAGCTGGTCAAAGTGGGGCCCGCGATGTGCGCCGCATGGGAGGCTCTTGAACCAGTAACTATCGTCGCTATCGAAGGTTGGTGTATTGGTGGCGGCACTGCCCTGGCGGTTGCCTGCGACTGGCGTGTCGCGGCTGACAACGCCTCTTTCTACGTGCCGGAACTCAAGCTGGGCATGAATATGAGCTGGCAGAGCGTGCCTCGCTTCACTCATCTGATAGGGCCAGCGAAGACCAAACAGTTACTGATCCTCGCCGAGCCACTGGATGCTGAAACTGCAGAGCGGTGGGGATTGTTAGACTACGTTTGCTCACCTGGTGAAGCCTTGAGCCGCGCCCGCGAACTTGCGGCCCAGGTCGCCGCTATGCCACCGGTACCCGTGCGCATGGCCAAGAGAGCGATAAATGCCAGTGCCACAGCTCTGGACAATGCTGTCAGTTTTATGGACGCCGACCAATTTTTGCTCACCCAAGGCACAGAAGATGCTTTGGAGGGCGCAATAGCCTTTTTTAAAAAACGACCGCCTCAGTTCACAGGTAACTAACCTACCAATGAATCATCGGAGAACGAGATGTCCGACAGTATACTGCGGCACGAACTCGCAGATTATATTCTACCCTTACGTTTAACCGTCCTGTTTACCTTAACGCATTCACAATGGAAATGGAGTGCGAGCTCATCGAGGCATTTAATCGCGCCAGTGATGATGACGATGTGCGTGCCATAGTAGTGGCCGGACAAGGTAAGGCTTTCTGCGCAGGCATGAATCTGTCGGTGGACGGCAATGTATTCGGACTTAACGAGACACTAACACCCACCATGGAAGACATGGACAAGCGCCTGCATGACCCTGAGATCATTGCAGGTGTGCGCGACCTCGGAGGCCGGGTCACGCTGGCAATCTATGATTGCAACAAGCCGGTGATCGCGGCGATCAACGGTGCAGCGGTTGGCATCGCCGAGACCATGACCTGCGCTGAACGCTCGAGTCTAATCAATGCAGCACTTCCACAATAATTCATTGCTGCGAATTTGGATGTGATCAAAAACGCGTGGTAGGCTGTAGCCCCTTTTGGAGTCACCCATGCGACCACGGTTAGCATTTGCTTTTATCTTTTTCACAGTACTGCTGGATGCCATTGGGCTTGGCATCATTATGCCCGTTGTCCCGCATCTCATTATGGATATCTCCGGTGACTCGCTGACCAACGCCGCACGCACCGGCGGTTTTTTAATGTTCGCGTTTGCTAGTATGCAGTTTATTGCCTCTCCATTACTGGGCAATCTGTCGGACCGCTTCGGTCGTCGCCCGGTGCTGCTGTGGTCGTTAGTGGCCATGGGTTTTAACTATCTGCTGATGGGTTGGGCGCCGACGCTATTCTGGCTTTTTGTGGGTCGCATTATTGGCGGTATATCTGCCTCTACCTATGGCACCGCCAATGCCTATGTGGCAGATACCTTCCCAGCCCATAAGCGCGCCCAATACTTTGCGCTATTGGGAGCGGCCTTTGGAGCGGGGTTTATTCTTGGTCCTGCGATCGGTGGCTTTTTAGGGGAGTACGGAGCCCGCACACCTTTTTACGCTGCGGCCGGCTTAACCTTTCTTAATATCATCTATGGCTACTTCGTATTGCCAGAGTCATTGAAACACGCAGACCGTCGTGTCTTTCAACTGTCGCGGGCACACCCGCTGGCAGCGATTAATCAACTACGACAATACCCAGTGGTGATTTCATTAGTCCTAGTCTATTTCTTTTACCAACTAGGCCACTTTGCACTCCCCAGTGTGTGGGCATTTTTTACCATTGAAAAATTTGGATGGTCAACTCGCGACATTGGTTTTTCATTAAGCGCTATCGGCGTGGCGATGATCTTCGTGCAGGCCTACCTTATCCGCTTAGTACTGCCCAGATGGGGCCCCACCAAAACCGCCGTTGTCGGATTAGTGGCAACGGCCCTGAGCTTCATCGGCTATGCTTTCGTCCCTTATGGCTGGATGATGTACCCAATAATAGCGATAAGCGCACTGCAGGGGTTTGTGGCTCCATCCGTGCAAAGCATCATGTCAGCACGAATCCCCGCCAACGCACAGGGCGAGCTACAGGGTGCGATTGGCAGCATGAGCGGGCTAGTGGCCATCCTCAGTCCACCCGTTATGACCCAACTCTTCGCCTACTTTAGCTCTAGTCAAGCTCCTATCTATTTTCCGGGCGCGCCGTTTTTTGTCGCTGCTCTTCTTACACTGTGGGCGTTGGTCACGCTATTGCGCTCCGTCGCACGCGGTCAAGAGACACAAAAGAACTAACTCAAAATAACCGCCAATGACGTGAGCAGATGGCGCGGCAGTAGTTGGCGCAAAGTCCCACGCAGATGTCATCCAATCCCATGCGCTCGACTAGTTGATCGAGTACTATATTACGTCATACGCGCCTAGACAGGATCTACGATATGACAGACACGATATTGCGCATTGGCGGCGCCAGTGGTTTCTGGGGTGACGCGGCTCGAGCGACCCCTCAATTATTAAATGTTGTGGGCCTAGATTACATCGTTTACGACTATCTTGCCGAGATCACCATGTCCATCATGGCCAGGGCTAGGGCCAAAGATGAACTCAAGGGCTATGCATCAGACTTTGTCAGCGCAGCCATGAAACCGAATCTGTCATTAATAGCCGAGCGCGGCATCAAAGTGATATCCAATGCCGGTGGCGTCAATCCCGAGGCTTGCGTAAAAGCGCTGCGTCAGGTCATCGCCGAACAAGGACTGAATCTCTCTGTAGCCTGTGTGATCGGTGATGACCTGATAAGCAGTAAAGAATCGATGCAAACCTCTGGCATCACCGAGATGTTTTCCGGCACCGCGTTTCCTTCGAGTGAAAAAATATTAAGCATCAATGCCTATTTAGGTGCCTTCCCTATTGCTCAAGCGCTTGCATCAGGCGCCGATATTGTCGTGACGGGTCGCTGCGTTGATAGCGCCGTCACATTGGGCGCCTGCATTCATGCTTTTGGCTGGGGACGCGATGATCTCGACCAACTTGCCATGGGTTCTCTGGCGGGACATATATTGGAATGCGGGCCGCAGGCAACCGGTGGGAATTTTACCGATTGGGAGCAGGTGCAAGGGATGTCAGATATGGGCTATCCCATCGCAGAAATTGCCTCTGACGGCAGTTTTGTGTGTACCAAGCCTGAACATACGGGCGGCATGGTTTCGGTAGGCACAGTGAGCGAACAAATGCTGTACGAGATCGGTGACCCGCAAGCCTACATGCTCCCCGATGTGGTTTGCGACTTCTCAACGGCACGAATCGAACAGATTGGCGAAGACCGTGTGCACGTGTCCGGCGCAAAAGGTCGGATGGCTCCCGATACCTATAAGGTCAGCGCGACCTACGCCGATGAGTTTCGCGGCGGCACCTATATGACTTTTTATGGCATCGATGCCAATAGGAAGGCGCGCGCACTCGGTGAAGCCATATTCGAGGCAGCACGCAGAGTCTTCAGGAACGTGGGCCTACCTGACTTTAGCGAGACCAGCATAGAACTGTTAGGCACCGAGACCCATTACGGCGCATTCAGTAAAGTAAAAGACAGCCGTGAAATCGTGATGAAAATTGCGGTGAAACACCCGGACATCACCGGTATCGGTATTTTTCTTAGAGAAGCGGTAGGACTTGGACTGGCAACGCCGCCGGGCCTTTCAGGCTTTGCCGGTAGCCGCCCTAGCCCCTCGCCCGTGGTGCGACTTTTTTCCTACACTATGCCAAAGGCGCAGGTGCAGGTACAGGTACTGTTGGGCGATGAGGTCATAGCCTGCGATGAGGTCTATGGTGAAGTGCTGGACATCAAAGCCATTTCTCGTCCAAAGACGCCAACTGCTGATAAGAGCATGCAGATGGTCAAGGTTCCACTTATTGCGCTGGCTTGGGGTCGCAGTGGTGACAAAGGTGACAAAGCTAATATCGGCATCATAGCGCGCAGACAGGAATACCTTCCTTACATCTGCGCCGCACTGACAGAGGCAGTAGTGCGTAAGCGCTTTGCACATTTTCTCAACGACACCAAAAAAGGGAGCGTCGAGCGATACTTGCTTCCCGCGTCCAATGCAATCAACTTCCTGTTACACGATGTACTTGGAGGCGGCGGCGTGGCCAGTATACGTAACGACGCGCAAGGCAAGGGTTACGCACAGTTACTACTGTCGTGCCCGATATCCGTGCCAACCGCCATTGCAGAGACGCTCTAATGACTATGTTTAATTCAAAAATAAACGTCAATTCTGAAGGCTATGCTAAAAATCGCAGTGAAATGCTCGCACACATCAGCAAGCTGCAGGAGCTCAATGCCCGCGGCGCAATGATTTCCGAAAAACGTAAACCACGCTTCGAAGCACGCGGGCAATTGACACCCCGTGAGCGCTTGGCACGCCTACTAGACCCGGGCATGCCGTTCCTGACGGTCGGCAATCTCGCGGGCTACCTGTTGGATAGTGATGATCCCGATAAATCGATTGCCGGCTCCACTATTATTTCGGGCATCGGCTTTATCGATGGCATACGCTGTATGGTCGTAGTCGATGACAGTGGCATTCAAGCCGGCTCCCTGACCGCCGCCGGCGGTTACCGCGTGCGCCGCTGCGAAGAAATCGCCTTGCAACAAAAGCTACCCTTCGTGCATCTCGTTGAAAGCGCAGGTGGAGACCTCCTCAACTACACCGTGGAGGGGTTTTCCCTCGGGGGAATGCTGTTTGGCAATCTGGCCAAGCTGAGCAAGGCAGGTATTCCTGTTATATCCATTCTGCACGGCTCCTCCACTGCCGGTGGGGCTTACATGCCCGGTCTCAGCGACTACGTTATTGCGGTCAAAAATAATGGCCGCGCTTTCCTGGCTGGTCCCCCTCTACTAAAAGCTGCAACGGGTGAAATTGCAACAGAGGAAGAGCTGGGTGGCGCCGAAATGCACGCCTCTGTTTCCGGTCTTGCGGAATACCTTGCAGAGAATGACGGCCAGGCTGTACAGATGTGTCGAGAACTGATGCACCGGCTACAGTGGAATAAGGACTGCGCCTCACCCAAGCGACGCAGTTATCGCGAACCACTATACGACAGCGATGAGCTAGCGGGCATCATTCCCTGCGATTATCGCAACCCCTATGACATGCGTGAGCTGGTCGCACGGATAGTTGATGGCTCAGATTTTATGGACTTTAAATCGCGCTACGGTTCCGCTACCGTTTGCATTCAGGCAGACATCTACGGACTGCCGTGTGGCATCCTCGGTAACAACGGGCCTATCGACCCCGAGGGCGCCACCAAGGCGACGCAATTCCTGCAACTGTGTGACCAGTCCAATATTCCCGTACTATTTCTGCAGAACACCACTGGCTATATTGTAGGCACCAAGTCCGAACGCGCCGGCATGATTAAGCACGGTTCGAAAATGATTCAGGCAGTGCGAAATCTAGAGGTCCCGCGCATCACGATGATGACCGGTGCCAGCTTCGGTGCTGGAAACTACGGCATGTGCGGCCGCCATTTTGAGCCCGATTTCCTGTACACCTTCCCCAATGCACGCACCGGTGTTATGGGCGGCGAGCAAGCGGCAAAAACCATGTCCGAAGTAGCGCGCAGTAAGGCCGCTGCGCTAGGGGTGGATGTTGATGAAACGGCCTTATCAAAGCAAGAGGCTTACCTCGCCAATATGTTTGACAGCCAGTCCAGCGCCTACTATACCTCTGGCCACATGTTAGACGACGGCATGATAGATCCGCGTGATGCACGCAAGACACTCGGCTTTCTGCTGGAAACTGTATGGGAAGCTCGCCACCGCATCGTACGACCAAACAGCTTTGGCATCGCGCGAATGTAATCACGATATTTGGAGGTACCAAACATGACAGATCTACCCGAAACCAAAGACCTTATTCTGGAACCCCAGGGCAGTGTACTGACCATCTGGTTCAATCGGCCTGAGGCTAAAAACTCCCTGTCCAGCGAAATGATCAGCGAGCTACACGCCGTTCTGGATGTCGCGGCGCAAGACGCCTCACTGCGTACGCTGATTATTCGCGGTAAAG
>JAPKBI010000123.1 GCA_028823475.1 Halioglobus sp.
ATGGAATCATTACAGCAGTTAAAAGAGAACTATGAGATTTATAACACGGCGTTAGATGAACACAGCCAGCCTAGGCCGAGTGAAATCGTACTGATGCGCACGATTTTTATCAGTGATGACAAAGCACTGTGCAAGCAGGTAACACGTGACCTCGCACACTTGGCAAGCACGCTGAAGTTCGGTAACACGGCAATGGAAGCGGCCTGGATTGTGGGCAATGCAGAGGACGTTGCGAGTGAAATTCAACAGTACCAAGAACAACTTGGCATGAACTACCTGATCGTTGCGCGGCCGCGCATCAAGGGTCTAAGCCGTCAATGCGCCGAGCAGTCAATGCGCGCATTGGCCGACCTGGTGACGAATTTTTAGCGCGAGCCCATCGGCAGTAGCCCGCTATTTCAATCAATGACTCATCGGTGGTGGGGTGATGTGCCGTCCCTGTAGTGGGACTGCGCTAGTTTGGCTGCCGACTCTGAGCTGTGGCTTCACGCCACCCGGTAGTTGGAGATCTGAATGTCCTCCGCCCCAACGTCCGCGTAGTTATCATTGGCGCGACCAATGCCGAACTCGCGCCAAGTAAAGGGGTGGTACCGGGGGTTGCCGTCGCAGAGTTCGGGGATGGGTGCTATCACGGCGTCGAAGGTGGGGTTCAGGAAGAAGGGGATGCTGTAGCGATCCGTCGCGCGCATCGGGGTGACCCGGTGAACGGCGGCCTTGTACTGATCGTTGCTCCACACTTGTAGCGAGTCACCTAGGTTCACCACGATCGTGCCAGGACGCGGGGGGACATCGATCCAGCCGTGTTCGGCGGACTCAGTCTGTAAGCCCCCCGTCTGATCCTGGAGCAGCAGCGTGATCACCCCCGGGTCGGTATGGGGGCCCAAGGCTAAATCGCCCAAGGGTGCCAGACTCTCTCGATCAGACGCCGGGGTCGGATCATCGAGCGTATAGTGGTTGAGGCGCATTAGACTCCCAAGCGAACTGCCGTGGGTTTGCGCTGCAATGTCGGGTGGCAGATTCAGTGCGGTGAGCACCAGCTGCAGCGTCTTTTCGGCCGCCGCGCCCATGACCTCGAAATATTCCGTAATCGTTTCCTGCACGTCGGGCATCCAGTCAGGCCAGACATTCGTGCTGAATTCGGGGGGCAAAGCGGGCGAGAGCAGATCAAAGACCTCTTTGCGATCACGTACCCGTTTGGTGAGCTCGCGATCATAGTATCCGGTGGGCTGGCCTTCCTTGCGCATGAGCTGATGCTTCTGCTGTGGCTTCGATGCGAAGAAGCGTTCGGTGGCATCCCAGGTGCGCTCAATCACCGCGTCGAGGCCGTGTCCCTCAATCAGGAAGAAACCGTGATCGCGGCACGCAGCGTCGAGTGCGGCAAGCGAAGCGGCCGAGGGATTGGAGAGATTGATCGTCGGTACGCTCATGAGTTTTCTCCTGAAATGAAGCGTGGACTATAACCAAACATCGGGTGCAAAGACATCGACTTTGTAAGCCTCAAAATAAATCGGATGGCTGTAGTTGGCGCACCCTGATGCCTCAGCGGCGCTTCAAAAATTGAGTCTAAGGCAATCAAAGAATGACTGCAGGAGATTTCTTCATTCACTGCTGCAGCCTGCGTATCGGTATCGTGGGTAAACAGCGAGTGCGCTACTGCGCCAGCCAGGTCATTACCGTGGCGACCACCGTATAGAACCACTCTTTTATTGCGAGCCACCTACTCGATGATTCGCGTAGCGCTTTATCCTCATGGCTGCGCTCAATAATATACGCGTGCACAAAGTGTGCATCGTTTTCATCGAGCACATCATCAAAGCGAGGCATACCGGCATTTTTCATCGTACCGCCGAGCACCACCGGCATGAAATTTTCATGCCAGACCGGGTCAAGATGGCGTAGGTCCGGTATTGACCCATCACTGACGGCATCCATGCCATGACATCGTGCACAGTAGCGACTGTAGAGATGATGACCGCGTTTCAACTGCTCAGCGCTGATATCCAGTCGCGTCGTGGGCTCGGGAAACTGTTTTGGGGGGAGGGCGGGCAGCGACTCACTGGCACCGAGCTTAAAGGTAATAACCCGACCGTTTATCACTGGCCGATCATGCTGTATGCCGATCATCAAGCTGAAGCCGCCGCCTCGGCCCACCATTACGGAGACGTAGTCCTCTCCGTCTACCTGATAGCTGATCGGTGCGGCCATCACGCCATTTTGCACATCAGCGCGCCACAGGCGTTCACCCGTATCGGCGCGATAGGCATAAAAATAGCCGTCGACGCTACCCTGAAATACCAAATTTCCCGCCGTGGCCAGCACGCCGCCGTTGGGCCCGTAAGGGTAGTCGGCGCGCCACGCCGCCTGTTGCTTTATCGGATCCCAGGCCAATAAAAAATAGCGTGGCATGGTTTTTAAAATTGCTTGAGTGAGCTGCTGATTCAGGTTGGCACCATCGGCCTTGTAGCCTAAATTCCAATGACGCGGCGTAAACTCAAACGCCTCATCGGCTTCAAATTCGGTACCAAATTCAAGGGTCGGAATATACATTAAGCCGGTATCAGGGCTATAAGCCATGGGGTGCCAGTTATGCCCGCCCAGTCCGCTGGGAAAGATCATAGATGTGGTGCCGGGCGCATAACGCACACCAGGATTTTCAATCGGCCTGCCGGTACTCAAGTCATAGCCACTGGCCCAGGTGACTTTTACATAGGGCTCCGCCGACAGCAGCTCACCAGTGACGCGGTCGTAGATATAAAAGAAACCTGCCTTAGGTGCCTGCATCAAAACGTTGCGCGGCAGGCCTTGCCACTCTATCTCCGCCAGCACCATTTGCTGGGTGGCCGTATAATCCCACGTGTCGCCCTCTACTTGCTGGTGATGCCACAGATATTCACCGCTGTCGGCATTTACGGCCACGATAGAGGTCAGGAATAAATTATCCCCACCCTCAGGGCTGCGCATATCACGGTTATGCGGCGCGCCATTGCCAACACCGATATAGAGAATATTCAACTCGGGGTCGTAGACAATGGAATCCCAAACGGTGCCACCGCCGCCGACTTTCCACCACTCACCGGTCCAGGTTTTAGCGGCCATCGCCATCAGCTCATTTTCAAAGCCATCAGCCGGATTGCCCGGAATAGTATAAAAGCGCCAGACCTGCTCGCCAGTTTCGGCATCATAGGCACTGACATAACCGCGCACCCCATACTCCGAGCCACCGTTGCCGATAATCACTTTGCCATTGGCAATGCGTGGCGCACCGGTGATCGAATACGCCTTGCTAATGTCTGTGGTCTGCGTTTCCCAAGCCGCGAGGCCGCTGGCTGCATCGATCGCAATGAGACGCCCATCCAGTGTGCCGACATAAACCTTATCTTGCCAAACAGCCACCCCGCGATTAACAGCACCGCAGCAATATTTATACGCCGTCTCGCGGGGCACCATTGGATCATATTTCCACAACATCTGACCCGTGCGAGCATCAAGCGCATAAACCACGCTCCACTCGGCACTGGCGTACATCACCCCATCAACAACCAGCGGCGTGCCCTGCAAACCATTAGTGAAAGGCGTTTCAAAAAACCAGCTAATGCCCAATTGGTCGACATTATTGTCATTGATTGCTTTCAGTGGGCTGAAGCGTTGCTCACGCCAGGTCTTGCCGTGACTCATCCAGTTGCCCGGCTCGAAGGCGGCATCCGCCAGACGTTGATCACTCACAGACAGCGAATAGCCGGGTAATGAAATAAGCAGCAGTGCGGTAAAAGCGATTAAACGGTTCAGAGGGAATATCCAGCCAATATTATTTGAATAACATTATAGCGACGAAGGGGAAGAAGGTGTAGCGCTGTTGGCGAATTGAAGGCAGGCCCCTGTCGATCAGCGCCCATCTAGGGACGGCAGTTGTCTTTATAGAGTGATGGTCTGTCCTGATTGCTTTGCGGCGTGCGAGGCAGTGCGCAGAAAAATAGGGCTAGTGCCTTCTTTGCAGTCTTTTTTTTGGCGATAATTTGACCAAACGCCAATGGTTACAGTACCGTATGAGGGGTACACATCATTTTCCCAGACAACGTGAGACATATTGTGCAAAAGCCAGATACGAGCCTTCAATTTCGCACCGCTTGGCGGGCCCTAGGTCGCTTGCGTATGGACCCCGATAACACCGACGAGGTGTTCGTTATCATCCGCGCGCTGTCGGGCAATTCAGGAGAGCGGCACTACCGCAATTTTAAGAAGACCGAGGCCGGCCAGCGTATCTTGGCAGAAGAGCGCAACCTGCTGGAAACTCTTATAGACCACGATTATTTACGCTCCCTTCCGGAAGAAAGCCTAGGCCACCAGTATCTGTTGTTCACTGAGCGCGAAAAAATCACCGCCGAAGGATTGGTCGCGGCGAGCGAGTCTGGCGACAGTATTGCGGTGGGTGAGGATCGTCAGCGGTTCTTTGACCGTCTGCGCGATTGCCATGACTTGCAGCATGTCACTACCGGCTGGGGGCGCGATCTGCTCGGCGAAGGCTCGGTGCTTGCCTTCAGCATCGCTCAAAAGTGGCATAACGGTATCGCTCTTATCGTCGCTATGGCTTTCTGCACGGGCGGGCCTGAAATGCGCGGCATGATTCGCAAGGCTTGGCGGCGTGGTAAGCAGAGTGAAAGTCTCGAGTTTGCAGACTGGGAAGGGCTGCTGCCGTTGCCGCTTGCGCAGGTTCGGCAGAATCTCGGCCTGGGCGAGCCGCCTGTGTATGAGCCAGTCTGGTCTCTTGGGGCTGCTGCGGCGGCGGGTTAGTTGGGGGCTAGGGTTTACGCACGTTTTACAGCGAGCCTCGGGCTTATTGAAAGCCATGCGCTGACATTGTTTGACACAATATTGATAACAGCAGGAACGATCCATGTCCCGATTAAGTCGACGCGGTTTTCTCCAGTTTAGCGTGGCCGCAGCGCTGGCGAGTACTGCCGCGTGTAGTGAGGACGAGCCCGAGACAAGTCCGGACTCGCGTTTCCCTCAGGGTGGTTTCGGTGCCGGCGCAACGGCCGAAGCGGTGACTGAGGGGGTAAACCTCAGTGGCAAGACGGCATTAGTGACCGGCTGCAACTCCGGTCTCGGCTATGAAACGCTTTCTGTGCTGGCGCAGCGCGGTGTGCATGTGATCGGCACCGGTCGCACCCTGGAAAAAGCCCAGCAGG
The DNA here is from genome assembly GCA_028823475.1 of Halioglobus sp. Taxonomy (GTDB): domain Bacteria; phylum Pseudomonadota; class Gammaproteobacteria; order Pseudomonadales; family Halieaceae; genus Marimicrobium. The sequence goes on from JAPKBI010000123.1 coordinate 5,187, forward strand.
CTTGCGCCAGTGTGGGCGGCAAGACCACTCCACTCGCGCTGGAGCTGGCGGATTTTCAGTCGGCGGTCGACTGTGCTGACGCCGTAAAGGGTATGGGTGTGCAGTTGGATATGGTCATCGCCAATGCCGGCATCAACGCTTTCGGTGAATTAATTCTAGTGGATGGCATAGAACGCACGTTCAGAGTTAATCACCTGGGTCACTTCGTGCTCGTCAATCAGTTGCTGCCGCTGATGAACCCGCAGGGAGGCAGAATCGTGCACGTCGGTAGTCGCTCCGCCTATAAGCAGGCACCGCCTGAAGGCATCGTGTTTGACAGTCTGAATGGCGATGTGGTGCTCGAGTCGGGTCAATACTACGGTCAATCTAAACTGGCGAATGCACTGTTCTCGTTGCAGCTATCAAAGCAATTGGCCGGGTCGGGCGTCACGTCAAACGTGATTCACCCGGGTCTGGTGCAAACCAACATCGCCCGCAATGCGCCTGCTGTCATTCGCAAGGGCTTTGAATGGGTGGGACCACTCATTGCAAAAACCCCTGCCGAGGGTGCAGCCACTCAGGTGTATGTCGCTGCAAGTCCAGATGTTGCTGGTATTAATGGTGCCTATTTTGAAGACTGCAATCCGGTGACTGTGAATGGGCCGAACCACGTCTTCGATGAGCCAATGGCGCAGAAGCTGTGGCAGGTGTCAACGCAGATGACCGACGGTTACGTCTAACCCCATACGTCAGCCGCAGGCCTGGTCAATCGCAAGATGCGCATGCAGCGTGTCAATGTTCATGATCGACACCCTTGTCGGGGTTGCAGCTGATATGAACAGCCAGGCTGCCTCTGGGAGAGGCACAGGCGACGCGGTCCACACTGCGTACATTACTGTCGGATTATCCCCCCGCGTCAAAGTCGCTCATCATTATTTTTCTCGCTACAGTCTTGTTGTGTTTGATGGCGTACACACTGCTATCGAACACATTCTTGTTCCACTAGGTTGTCGAGTCTATCGCGTTGTGTATCTGCTATTTGGAAAGACCTTGCGTGCTCGCTTGGCGCAGCGCAACCATGACACATGCCAAATTTAGTGCCACTGCTTTTAAACCACAGCACAGTAGAATCAGCAGCGCTTGAATCGAACAGCCTCACTATCTCTTCGCCAGGCGATTGAATCTTAGTCCAGATTCCCGGTGGGGCGAGATCGAGACAATCCGTCGCCAAAGAGTCACAACCTGCCAAAAGGATGAAAATAATGGGGCACAGTAGCTTCAATCTCACTGCCAGATTTGGAGGCGCAAGCTTACGGTAGGGGCGGCCAGATAGCG
>JAPKBI010000572.1 GCA_028823475.1 Halioglobus sp.
TAGAGTAACGACGAATAAGGAGTTTGTTCCACTTATATTCTATTGTGCCAGAAGTTTTTTACTTCAATTTCACGGGAGATTTCGATATGCCAGACCAATGGATGATACAAGCAACTACCTTCGGTAACTGTAATTGCCTTATTAACTGTGGTTGCCAATTCAATGTGCCTACCAGCTACGGCTTCTGCAATTTTGTGACGGCCGGCAAAATCGGCCAGGGAAACTTCAATGACACCTCGCTGAACGGGCTGAACTACGCCTGTATTTTCGCCTATCCCGGCGAGATTGCCGAAGGCAACGGCACACAATTGATCGTTATCGACGATAGCGCCGACAATGATCAGCGCGCTGCACTTCAAAAAATCCTCTCGGGACAAGCTGGAGAACCGGGCTCAAATCACTTTTCCGTGTTTAGTAGCATGTGCAGCAAGGTACTGGAGACGGAGTACCGGCCGATAGAAATCGAAGTCGATATAGCCGCTCGCACCGCAGTTCTGAAAGTTCCCGGTTTGATTGAATCTATCGGCGAGCCCGCCTTAAACGCCTTTAACGGCGACCCGTTCCATATCGCCATCGCCAGGCCCGCTGGCAGTTTTGAGTACAACTATGCAGAGCTGGGTTTGGGCACCACCACCGTCACTGGTGCCATGGAAATACAGTTGGATGCCAGCTACGGACAGTTTTGTACGATCCATATCAATCAGGAAGGTTTGGTTCAGGCTGCTTGAAACCGGTGGTTGTGATGTCACTGCGGCGCTGGGACCAGGTTTTACTTGTCAGCTCGCTCGCTGGGCTAACGCTGTTAGCCTGGGCATACCTGTTCTATCTTGAGAAAAACATGATTGGCATGGATGCTGGCATGCGTGCGTGGTTGCCCAGTGATTTTTTCATGATGTTCCTGATGTGGGCAATAATGATGGTGGCCATGATGTTGCCAACCGCTTTACGCGCCATTTTGATCTATGCGCGTATCGCCGCTCAAGGTCGGCAGGATGAATCACCTATTGCCCCTGTTTACTTCTTTGGCGGTGGCTATATCGCCATCTGGACCCTGTTCAGCGTCGGCGCGACCCTCATGCAATGGGGGCTGCAGTGGGCGGCATTGTTGTCACCGATGATGGTAAGCAGCAGTGTTGGACTGGGCGCTGCGCTGCTGATAGCCGCCGGTATTTATCAATTCACTCCCCTCAAAGATGCCTGTCTCAAGCACTGTCAGTCTCCTATCATGTACCTGGCGGCAAACTACAAAAAGGGTAACCAGCAAGCTTTCCAGTTGGGCCTCAAACACGGCGGCTACTGCTTGGGCTGCTGTTGGGTGCTAATGGGTTTATTGTTCCTCGGTGGCGTGATGAACCTGATCTGGATCCTGGCAATCACGTTATTTGTTTTAGCAGAAAAACTGCTACCGCCCACTTTGCACGGCACCCGCCTGAGTGGTGTTGCGATGATACTTGTTGGCGTCGCCTTTCTCGCCGGTTACATGCCGTAGGGTATTGCCAC
>JAPKBI010000124.1 GCA_028823475.1 Halioglobus sp.
GCTGCTTCATCAGCCTGCTACTCATGGCGCTTATGTACCTTGGATTCTGGCGCGATAACTAGCAGCGTTTTTCACCTCACGCGCAAGTCAATCTTTTTATGCTGTGTGCTAAGCGGCCAAGTTCATCACGGTAAGCCGTGTAACTACGAATAAGACGTTTCTAACCAGACCCTTCGCAGCCAACCATAATAACTGCTAGAATCTATGCTTAATTCTCGCTCGAAGCAGCCTCATAAGAGACTGTAATCCGTTCGATTTCTCACCTAATACTAAGGACGCTTCGCGTAACCCGTCATGGATCAGCACTACAACCCACAGACTCTGGAAAAGGTCGCACAGGACCAATGGCTGTCAAGCAATAGCTTCGCCGTACGACAGGACGATACGCGAGAAAAATTCTATTGCCTTGCCATGTTCCCCTACCCCAGCGGTCAGCTGCACATGGGACACGTACGCAACTACACCATCGCCGACGTGATCGCTCGTTATCAGCGCATGCAAGGTAAGAATGTCCTGCAACCGATGGGCTGGGATGCCTTTGGCCTGCCTGCGGAAAACGCGGCCATCAAAAATAACGTTCCGCCGGCACAGTGGACTGCCCAGAATATCGATTACATGCGAACACAACTGCAGCGGCTAGGTTTCGCCTATGACTGGGACCGGGAGCTGGCCACGTGCGACCCAACATACTACCGCTGGGAACAGTGGTTTTTTACCCGCCTGTTTGAAAAAGGGTTGGCATACAAGAAAAAGGCTGAGGTCAACTGGTGTGAAACCGACCAGACCGTGCTGGCTAACGAACAGGTCGTCAACGGCTGTTGCTGGCGCTGTGACACTCCGGTGGAACGACGCGAGATCGACCAGTGGTTTATCAAGATAACCGACTACGCCGAACAATTGTTAACCGACCTAGACAAACTGGACCAGTGGCCGGAGCAGGTGCGCACCATGCAGCGCAACTGGATCGGCCGCTCCGAAGGAGTGGATCTGGATTTCACCCTCGCTGATGACACGACACTGAGCGTTTACACTACCCGCCCAGACACACTGATGGGCGTGACCTACCTAGCGGTCGCACTCCAGCATCCTCTGGCCAGAGCAGCGGCTAAAGACAAGCCGGAACTGGCTGCTTTCATCGAGTCACATAGCAATATCAAGGTCGCCGAAGCCGACATGGCGACTATGGAAAAGGTGGGCATGGCGACCGGTCTAATGGCCACCCACCCCATAACCGGCAAAGAGCTGCCTGTTTGGGCCGCCAATTTCGTACTCATGAGTTATGGCTCGGGTGCCGTCATGTCAGTGCCCGGTCACGATCAGCGCGACTGGGAGTTTGCGACACGCTACGACCTACCCATCACACAGGTCATCTCCCCCGCTAACGATCAAGCGTGTGATCTTAGCCTCGGCGCGTTTACTGAAAAGGGGGTGCTGGTCAATTCAGGCGAATTCGACGGTCTGGATTTCCAGCAGGCCTTTTCGGTTATCGCCGATCGCCTTGAGGTTGAAGGCAAGGGAAAGCGCTCTGTAAACTTTCGTCTGCGGGACTGGGGTATCTCACGTCAGCGCTATTGGGGCGCACCCATCCCCATTATTAACTGTGACAGCTGCGGTGCGGTTGCTGTCCCTGCTGATGACTTGCCGGTCGTTCTGCCCACCGACATCAAGTTTGTAGGAGAGGGCTCTCCCCTCAAACAGATGCCTGAATTTTACCAAACCCATTGTCCCCGTTGCGGCAAAGATGCCATCCGAGAAACCGACACCTTCGATACCTTCATGGAATCCTCTTGGTACTACGCACGCTACGCTTGCGCCAATAATAACCAAACTATGCTGGATGCCGAGGCGGATTACTGGGCCCCAGTGGACCAGTATGTGGGTGGCATCGAACATGCCATCCTGCATCTGCTGTACTCGCGCTTTTTCCACAAGCTGATGCGGGACGAGGGGCTGGTGAATTCTGATGAGCCATTCATCCGTTTGTTGACTCAAGGAATGGTACTGAAAGACGGCGTCAAAATGTCCAAATCCAAGGGCAACACCGTCGACCCGCAGTCGTTGATTGATCGCTACGGTGCCGACACTGTGCGCCTGTTCAGCATGTTCGCGGCGCCTCCAGAGCAGTCTCTGGAGTGGTCAGACTCAGGTGTGGAGGGTGCCAACCGATTCCTAAAACGCCTTTGGAAAATGGCGGCTATACACACTGCATCCGGTCCTGTCTTGGCATTGGACATAGCCGCTCTGAACGATCAACAAAAAAATACCCGCCGCAAAACGCATGAAACCATTGCCAAGGTAAGTGACGATTATGGTCGCCGTCAGACATTTAACACGGCCATCGCCGCGATCATGGAGCTGTGCAACGAACTGGGCAAACTGGACAACGGTGAATCCAGTCGTAGCATAATTGACGAGGCCCTCCACGCTATCGTATTGATGCTCAATCCCATTGTGCCCCATGTGTGTCACGCGCTGTGGCCGATCCTCGGTGGAAAGGGTGATATTCTCAACGCCCCCTGGCCCAGTGTTGACGAAGCCGCTCTTCCCCGCGACAGCATCGAGATAGTCGTTCAGGTGAACGGCAAAGTACGCGCGAAAATAGAAGTCCCCGCCGAGGCCGACAAGGATACCGTAGAATCGCTGGCACGTTCGCAGCAGAATGTGGGGCGTTTTTTGGAAGAACTCACCGTGCGTAAAGTTATTGTAGTGCCGGGCAAACTCATTAATATCGTGGCCAACTAACCCCTAACAATGAGACTCACCATGGACAGTCGCCTTAGCCAATACAGCTTAATCTTGGTCACGACCTGTCTGCTTGCTGCCTGCGGATTCCAACTGCGTGGTGTGGGCAGCATGGCCATACCGGACGCATGGAAGAGTATGTATCTGGTCACTAGCAGCCCAAACAGTGACTTCAGCCAGGACGTGGTGTCACAACTTGCCGCCAATGATGTGCAGTGGACCGATCGTGAAAATGCCACTTTCAGGCTGGTGCTGAGTCCAGAACTCTTTAAACAACGCAATCTTTCTCTCAACTCCGAGGCCCGAGTCGCCGAACTCGAACTCACCATGAGCTCGAAATTTAGGATAGTCGATGCCCGCAACGAGGAGGTTATGCCGCTAACCACTGTGCTGGTGGTAAAGCAAATGGAGAATAACCCGCGTAACGTGGTCGGCAAGGCCGCGGAAGTTCGGCTGATCCAGGGCGAAATGAGCACTGAACTAGCCGCACAAATCATGCGGCGTATTAGTTTTTACGCTGCCAGTTTTCAGTACTCGACACCCGCTTCACTTCCAACGACAACACCAGCCTCTGTCCCGGCGCAATAGTCAGTAATGCGCCTATACCCCGAGAAACTGGCCGACCATCTGCAGCAAAAACTTCTTCCTGTCTATCTGGTGAGTGGCGATGAGCCCCTGTTATTGCAGGAGTGCTGTGACCAAATTCGCCAGAAAGCGCGGGCAGAGAATTGTAACGAACGTGAGATTATCGAAGGGGGCGTCTCCAATTTCAACTGGCAGGATATCCTGCATAGCGCTTCTAACATGTCACTGTTTGCCGATCGCAAGCTGATTGAACTGCGTCTGCCCAATGGTAAGCCAGGAGCGGAAGGCAGCAAAGCCCTGTGCGAATATCTAGACATGGCCAGCGGCGACGATGTACTGCTGATTGTGTCGGGAAAAATTGACAAACAATCGACCAATAGCAAGTGGTACAAGGCGCTCGACAAAGCCGGTGTCACTGTCCAGGTGTGGCCGGTGGATGCCAAGGATCTGCCCCGCTGGCTGCAGCAAAGAGTCCGCAACGCTGGCATGAGTATCGATGACGATGCTCTGCGGTTGCTGTGTGAGCGGATGGAGGGCAACCTGTTGGCCGCGGTGCAGGAAGTTGAAAAACTGAAACTGTTGGCAGCAAATTCTAAAATTACGATGCAAACGGTCACTGAAGCGGTATCCGACAATGCCCGCTACAATCTATTCGGCATGGCCGATAACGCCCTAAAAGGCAACGCCAGCGTCAGCTTGCGCATGCTGTATGGACTTCGCGCAGAAGGTACGGAGCCCCCAGTGGTATTGTGGGCCTTAGTTCGGGAGATTCGGACTCTTTACGAAGCACAACTGGATTGCGACAGCGGTCAAAGCGCACAGCAGGCGCTCAGCTCTCGGCGCGTATGGCAAAATCGCATGCCCTTGATGCAGGCCGCGCTAAAGCGCCACAACACGCACTCCTTATCTTTGCTGCTGGAACAGGCCGCCCGAGCGGACGGCAGTATCAAAGGTTTTGCTGACGGCAAACCCTGGGATAATCTCTCACGTCTTGTCATCACGCTCTGCCGGGGAAATTAAGTACTCGCTTGTTTTCTGGCCTATTATAGAACTCGACAGTTCCCGACCTCGTCATTCATAGCTTGCATTCCGTCTTTTTCAATACTACTGTATGTATATACAGTTTTTATGAGAAGATAACCGCGAGGTGCAGGCTATGAATGAGATGCTGGAACAGATTATCAATCGCAACGACACCTGGCGTGGACGCCCCCGCCACTTTCAATGTCAAAGTATTTCAGCGAATAGCGATTGCAACGGCTCTTCGAGCCTTTCTTCTGGCCATACAACACTGGATGCACAATTGCAGCAGGGCGGCTGGCCTCTGGACGGTACCATTGAGTTGCTAAGCGACGGCTGTGGGCTGGGTGCCATGGGCCTGTTTTTGCCCGCTATGGAGCGTCTTAGCGACCAGGGCCGCTGGCAAGTATTTATCGCCCCACCCTATATACCCTACGCCCCACTTTTAGCCGCTCGAGGTATCGACACCCAACAGGTTTTGATGGTCCATCCCAAAAATCGTCAAGAGCGTTTATGGGCGACCGAACAAGCTCTGCGCAGCACCACCTGCAGCGCTGTATTCAGTTGGCTGGGCGCACAAGATTATAGCTACAGCGAATTGCGCAAGCTACAACTGGCGGCCGCCAGCGGGGATAGCCTGGCCGTACTGTTTCGCCCCAACCAGGCACACCACAACAGCGCTCCCTCCAGCCTGCGCATGCAGATGCGCGAGTACCGCAAAGTACACATCCTCAAGCAGCGTGGCGGCAACCAGTCCATCGATGTGGATCTATCTCCCGCAGAAGATGAGCCACTGCAACCACAATTATGGGAATTACCGGTCTGGACAGCTAATAGCCAACACAGTCCTGCAATGGGTGTATAGCCTGCGACGACTTAATTGCCCGCGCACGCTTGTTTATCGGCAGGCCCTAGAGGTTGTAGGTTTCCTAATCACACTCGTCTTCACGTGCCTACTGGAGAATACGAGTCCTATTTCTCTGCAAGGAGATTGGAGCGGATCTGGAATTCAATGACTTCATCATTGTAAACCCGAGAAAAGTCTTCCACTTTTGCGACCAAAATTAGGTGTTGCCGAGGGGCCATCATGTCACATCCTATGTAGGCCTCCGCATGCAGCAGGTACTTTTCTGCCGCCAACTGCCCCCTGTACATTGCTTCATCACTGGCGACTGCGCCATCAGGCAATACGGGCAACTCGCCCGGCCTCTTAACAGGACAGTCAGCAGAAGCATTGAATGCCAAACAGATCAGGACAGTCATTAATAAAACTTTCATCAGTAGATCTCCCATGTGTAACTTTAAGTAACATAACTCAAAGAATACGTTACCACTATCTACCCATCTCAGATCAACCGCAACCTCAATTCTGCATATTATTCATTAAATATTGTACATAAATAGCTATCTAAAGCAGTGATCCAAAGTTCTAATTCATTCAGCAGTTTGTCACGCAAAGTAACAAACGGAGGTAAAGAATGAGGCCTAGACACGATAAAAGCGGCTCTTCATTGCTGCCGGAGGAAAAATAGATAGCAATAGTACTGTATGTATATACAGTACTATTGCTATCATAAAAGGGTTGTCTCCGCCGTTTATAGGCCACTGCTCGAGGGAAAAAATTGTGAGTCTTTGGCTATGCCTGCGCTTTGACCAGTTGCCTCTGCAATGCCTGAGCCACTGCGAACAACAGCCCGTGGCAGTCATGGCCGCACAGCGCGTTATTCGTATCAATGACTGTGCCGCCGCCCTAGGAATACGTCAGGGCATGGGTACCGCAACGGTACGGGGACTCGCAGGCGAAGAGCCGATTCGCTTACTAGAACGGGACAAACAGGCGGAACAGCGCTGCCTGCAGCAACTGTGTTGTTGGGCTTATAGCATCACCCCTACCCTTTACACCTGGCAATGTGACTGTCTGCAATTGGAAATCGAGGGCTGCCTAAGTCTGTTCCAAGGGCTGGATGCTCTGCTAGCAGAAGTGGTCACCGGCATCAGCAACCGCGGCTATTGCGCACATCACGGACTGGCGCCGACGCCCAAGGCCGCGTGGCTACTCTCCTTTGCTCCCAGAATCACCGCCATGGCAATACAGCACCCACTGGAACAACGGCTGAGCCCCCTACCCCTGAATC
>JAPKBI010000125.1 GCA_028823475.1 Halioglobus sp.
ACAATGCGCCGCTGCACGGGCTTAAGTCCATCACCTACGTGCGGGAGCGCTCGATCGAGAATGACGTACATGGAATAATCCAAGTAGGCCCTCTCCGCGTAGAGTTTGAGTGACACCTGCTCGGTGCCGTCTTTATCGATTTCCAAAATCTCGGACATTAAACGCTGACCTGTATAACGACTATCTGAATTAACATCGAATGAATGATCCTATAAACGTTGCACCAAGCGGCTCAAGGTTTATGGGAAAATTAACTCCCTTTGTGATGCTCGTGGCGGTTTCCTTGCAAACCGACCAGTTGCTCATTGAGGTTGGCGATAGTATTCGCCATGTCCATCAATAAGGCTTGAATGCTTCCAGGATGATTCTTGATCAACCCGATAAATTGATCCTTGGGAACCTTCACTACAACACAGCGTGTTTTGGCTCTGACTGAAGCACTGCGATCTGAGTGCGTCAAAGCCGCCATCACCCCAAAAATTTCGCCTTCACCGATGCCCCCCACATTAACGCCATCAACCAACAACTCTGCAACACCGGAGCCCATATTGTAAACATGGTCTGCCCTGTCTCCTTGACGGATAATAACGTCTCCCGCCTCGTAAGTATCAAACCCAAGCGGGGCTGGCGCATCCCTCTCGGAGCTTGCGGCGGTAATTCTTAGCATCAAACCGGCGTATGTAATCAATAGACGCGTCCACAGCCTAATGGCTGCCGGCTCGTCAAACACACGCTGCATAAACTCCAATGCGGAATAGCAATGTAACTGAGCCCCAGTATCGCTGCCATAAAACACCGCAATTTTCTCGTCCATACTACCGACGATATCGGGCATTAAAATTTCACCCACTTGCAGCGTATAAATTGTTTTGGCCTGATATCGAGCGGCTATAGTGCCTTGCTGAACAACATAGAATTGATCAGCATCGAAGCCACGGAAATTTTCCTCAGGTGTAAAATCGACCTCAATAGGCAGGGGCGACATGTTCACTACTTCAAGTAATGCGCCCACCAGTTTTGCGAACTGCTGACTGAGTGCCGAGACATCCTGAGCGTCAACATTTACCAACATCAGCTAAACTCTGTTCTATTTTGAAGGGGATACATATTTTGCCTCAGCGCCAAAGGTTTGTGTGCCGCACGCCCTCAAAGTCAGGCCCTGTCACCACAGCCGTTGAGGGCTTATAGTATCAACTAATGCGTTGACGGAGAACGTTGCGCCCAAGTTTTGTTAAAACTACCTGACGGCTAAAACGGGGATGTGATGAACCTACAGTGGCAAACCCTATCATTTACCCGGCTGACCCTGGAAAAAATGTACGCTGTGCTGCGCTTACGACAGCAAGTTTTCGTCGTCGAACAGAAGTGTGCGTACCTGGATCTCGACAATCTTGATCAGCCGGCGGCACATATGCTCGGCATGCGAGGCACAGAACTACTCGCCTACCAACGGTGCCTCCCACCCGGGCTCAATTATCCGGAGAGCTCGCTGGGTAGAATCATTGTCTGCCCGACGATGCGCGGCCAACAGCTGGGCCGGGAATTGGTGCAACGCGGCATTAAACACAACCTGCTGCAGTGGCCCAATAATGATATCTGCATAAGCGCACAGGCGCATTTGCAGGATTTTTATGCTGACTGCGGGTTTATCGCCGAAGGTGACGAATACTTGGAAGACAACATATCGCATCGAAAAATGCGTTATGGCGTCTCACTGGCGGTAAGAGACTAAGCGCTCAGAAGAAATGTCACGGGGCCGTCATTGACCAGGCTAACCTGCATATCGGCACCAAACACGCCGGACGCTACCCGCGGATGGCGGCGGTTCAATTGCGCTAGCGTGTAGTCATAAAGCTGCGCGGCTTCGCGCGGCGGCATCGCCGACGAAAATCCCGGCCGCAGTCCCTTGCTGGTATCTGCTGACAGCGTGAACTGGGATACCAGTAGCACGCCGCCATGAACATCCACCACGCTAGCGTTCATGCGGCCTTCGCTATCGGCGAATACCCGGTACGCTAGCAGTTTATCCACCATACGATCTGCGCCAGCCCGGTCATCATCTCGATCCAGGCCCAGAAACACCAACAGGCCGTGCTCGATCTCACCAACAGTCTGTGCGTTTACCGTTACGGTAGCGCGACTGACACGCTGCAACAGAGACTTCATAGTCCAGCTGCTGCCTTAGATGCGACCAGCGCGGCGACGCTCATGCTCCAATAGAAGCTTTTTGCGCAAACGAATGCTAGCAGGCGTCACCTCCACCAATTCGTCATCTTCTATAAATTCCAGTGCCTGTTCTAGCGAATGGCGGACCGGGGGAGTCAGCGTCAGCGCCTCATCGGTTCCCGATGCACGCACATTAGTCAGCTGCTTACCCTTAATAGGATTGACCGTCAGGTCGTTGCCACGATTGTGCAAGCCGATAACCTGCCCCTCGTAAACCTCAACATTGGGCTCGACAAACATGCGGCCCCGCTCCTGTAAATTGAACAGAGAGTAGCCCAGCGCCTTGCCTTTGACCATAGACACCAGTACGCCGTTAGCACGGTGAATGATCTCCGTATTCTTGATCGGACCATAATGGTCGAAGACATGGGTCAAAATGCCGGCGCCGGATGTCAGCGTCAAAAACAGCGAACGAAATCCAATCAACCCGCGGGCGGGAATAATAAACTCCAGTCGAATTCGGCCCTTGCCATCTGGCACCATGTTCTCTAATTCGCCGCGTCGCAGGCCTAGCTCTTCCATCACTGCACCCTGATGTGACTCTTCGCAGTCGATCACCAGCTGCTCATAAGGCTCCTGCATGACGCCATCCACTTCTTTGCGAATCACCTCTGGCCGGGACACACCCAACTCAAAGCCTTCGCGACGCATGGATTCAATCAACACAGATAAGTGTAACTCACCACGCCCAGACACTTTGAACTTGTCGGGGGTTTCACCGGGCTCTACCCGCAAAGCGACATTGTGAATCAGCTCCCGTTCGAGTCGCTCCTTGATATTTCGCGTGGTAACGTACTTGCCCTCTTTGCCAGCAAAAGGCGAGTCGTTAACCTGAAATGTCATGCTCACTGTCGGCTCATCCACTGAAAGCGGTGGAAGTGGTTCAGGTGTAGCGGGGTCACACAAGGTATCGGAGATATTTAATCCCTCGATACCCGTCACACAAACGATGTCGCCCGCCTCTGCGGACTCCACATCCACTCGCTCCAGCCCCAAATAACCCATGACCTGCAGTACGCGCCCCTTGCGCACAGTACCCTCACTATTGACCACAACAATCTGGGAATTGGGCGACAAGGTGCCGCGTGTTATCCGACCGACACCAATAACACCGACGTAACTATTATAATCCAGTGCACTGATCTGCATTTGCAGTGGGCCATCAGAGTTCACCAGTGGCGCAGGCACTTTGTCGATGACCGTTTGAAACAGAGGCTGCATGTCCACGCCCATCTCCTCATGGTCCAGGCCTGCTATACCCTGAATAGCGGAGGTGTAGATGATCGGAAAATCCAGCTGCTCGTCTGTCGCCCCAAGCCTGTCGAACAGATCGAATACCTGATCGACCACCCAGTCGGGGCGCGCACCAGGGCGATCCACTTTATTGACCACCACAATCGGGTTCAGGCCCTGCTCGAATGCCTTGGACGTCACAAATCGGGTTTGCGGCATCGGGCCATCCACTGCATCAACCAGTAGTAAAACTGAATCGACCATGGACAACACCCGCTCAACCTCGCCACCAAAATCGGCATGCCCGGGGGTATCAACGATATTGATGCGGTATCCATTCCATTCGATGGCCGTATTTTTAGCCAGAATGGTAATGCCCCGCTCGCGTTCCTGATCGTTGGAGTCCATCACACGCTCGGCCCCCGCAGAGCGACGATCAAGCGTACCCGATTGCTGCAGCAGACAATCCACAAGGGTGGTTTTGCCATGGTCTACGTGGGCAATAATGGCGATATTGCGAAGTTTCTCGATCAAGGGATTACCTCTGGACGGCGGGGTGGCTTAAAAACGCGCGGAGTATAACCCAAAGCAAAGCAACTGCATGCTAGGACTTGTGTGATTTGTATACTAATGTAGAGCTGGTAGGTTCAATCGCGGGGGTAATGTTGCGGGGCTTTAGCAGCGTCATCCTGCAATATCGAGACTTATTGATGGCGCATGTTTGAGTGTCAATTTGCACCGCTATAGGCACAACAAGGTCTTTTCATCATGATTTCGGAGAAATACTTGACAACGAATTGCAGAGAGGCCATAACCATTCCCTCTGTTCGAAGTTGGTATTTTACAGGCTTCGCTCCGACCACCTTGTGAAGCGATCGCACGTTCGCAGCGGCAGCAATTGCACCAAAATAGAGCGGAAAACGCTCTTTTATGGTGCATATTGCCCCTGTTCATGTGATGGGTGATATAAATTCTTTAGATTTCAGTGCGTTACCTCAAGCACATTTTATGGCATGGCTCTTGCTTCTGTTAAGCCTGCTGATGCTAGTTGTGCATCCGGCCTGTCTGGCGCCAAGAAAAAACGCCATCGGCAAGGCCGAACCAATTACTACCCTATGGAGAAAACAAGATGTCAAAGCAAACCCTGAAACTCATCACAGAAAACGAAGTCCGCTGGGTAGACCTGCGCTTCACTGACACCCACGGCAAGGAGCAACATGTGACCGTTCCTTCTAAGGAAGTGTCTGAGGGCTTCTTCGATGGGGGCAAGATGTTTGATGGCTCGTCTATCGCCGGCTGGAAAGGCATAAACGATTCTGACATGGTGCTAATGCCTGACGACAGTACATCGGTGCTGGACCCCTTCACCGACGATGCCACCGTAATCTTGCGCTGTAACGTCGCTGAGCCTACCACTATGCTGGGCTACGACCGCGACCCACGCTCCGTTGCCAAGCGCGCAGAAGACTATCTGACGTCCACCGGTATCGGCGATACCGCTTTCTTTGGCCCTGAACCAGAGTTCTTCGTTTTCGATGACATCAAGTGGCATGTCGACATGAGCGGCTGTAGTGTCAAAATCCATTCAGAAGAAGCTGCGTGGTCGTCTAACCACAATTTTGAGGAAGGTAATACTGGGCACCGTCCAGGTGTTAAAGGAGGCTATTTCCCCGTGCCACCGGTCGACTCCCTGCATGATATTCGTGGCGCTATGTGTACCGCCATGGAACAAATGGGTCTGGATATAGAAGTCCACCACCACGAAGTGGCTACTGCAGGGCAGTGTGAAATCGGTACGCGTTTCAGCACGCTGGTAAAAAAGGCCGATGAAGTACAAGTGCTGAAATATTGTGTGCACAACGTGGCTCACGCCTACGGCAAAACAGCCACATTTATGCCCAAACCCATTGTCGGTGATAATGGCTCCGGCATGCATGTGCACCAATCCATCGGTAAGGATGGTGAAAACATCTTTGCTGGCGACGGCTATGCGGGTCTGTCAGAGACTGCCTTGTTCTACATCGGAGGTATCATCAAGCATGCGCGTGCACTGAATGCTTTCGCGAACGCGTCTACGAACTCCTACAAACGTCTGGTGCCTGGCTTTGAAGCGCCGGTCATGCTGGCCTACTCGGCCCGCAACCGCTCCGCATCTATCCGCATCCCTTACGAAGCCAATCCCAAGGGCAAGCGCATTGAAATCCGCTTCCCGGATCCAACCGCCAACCCTTATCTGGCATTCGCCGCTATGTTGATGGCTGGCCTGGACGGCATCCAGAATAAGATCCACCCCGGCGACCCCGCCGACAAAGATCTTTACGACCTGCCCGCCGAAGAGGCAAAGGCTATTCCGACTGTTGCCTCCAGCTTTGAAATGGCCTTGGCGGCACTCGATGCAGACCGTGAGTTCCTGACCAAAGGTGGAGTGTTCTCCGACGACATGATAGATGCATTCATTGAGCTCAAGGAAGGCGAAATCCAGCGCCTCAACATGACGACTCACCCTATCGAGTTTGAAATGTATTACTCCGTATAACGCCTAACCGGCACACGGAATAGGCCCGCCTCGGCGGGCTTTTTTTTGCCTGATTATGGTGCCCGGAATCACAATTTATGCCGATAAAACCTCTGCTGGGCTTAAGATTTCTGCTACGGTAAAGACGTTCAGAATCCTGTAGGCGATATTAATGCCCCCATTTCTTTTTGCCCTCCTGATGCTGATGCCCTTGTGTGGCGTTGCCGACACCATTTATCGCACTACGGACGCGCGCGGGAATGCCGTGTTCACAGACACACCCCCGCCCGATAGCAGGCCTGCACAACAAGTCGACATCCCGCAGATCAATACCACGCCAGCCCCACAGGCGCTGTTTATCCCTGTACCGGACAATACCGCAGGAAAAGAGCAGCGGGAGGCTCCGGCTTACTCTGTGTCTATCTCGGCGCCGCCTAACGGAACCACCATACCC
>JAPKBI010000126.1 GCA_028823475.1 Halioglobus sp.
ATAGTGGTGCAACGGGAAACGGGTGACGCTAACTTCCCTGTGTTGCTTAATGGCTTTGAACAATTGGGCGCTGCTCAGCGAGCAGAATTAGTCCGCGATACCAATGCACTAGCCGCAGAGTTTCCCAAGAATACCAACTTACTATTGACTCAAGCCCTGATTCAGGCCGAGACCGGACAGCTGGATTCGGCACTGGATAAACTTGATACACTGCTCGACCTAGAGCCGGAACAAACGACGGCTATACTGTTAGAAGCCAAGATTCTGGCCGATCAAAATACGGCGAAACCTTATGGCCGGTTGCAACAGATGCTGCAGAACAACCCTGACGACAATCTGCTAAGGCTACAATATGCTCGCCTCCTGACCGCCACTGATATGCGCGCAGCACGCGAGCAATTCGAGTTTCTCTCGGAGCAACATCCGGACGACGGCGATCTATTATTTTCTCTCGCCCTAATCAACGACGAAATTGATGACCCCGAAGCCGCGCGCGGGTATCTGCTCCAAACCATCGCGCTGGGCCAGCGCGTCGATGAAGCCTACTATTACCTGGGTCGTATTGCCGAGGAAGACAAAAACACTGAAGAAGCACTTTCACGGTACATGCAGATAGGGTTTGGACCAGAATATCTGGCAGCGAATAACCGTATCGGCCACATCCTGATCGAGGGCGATCAGTTGAAACGCTACCATGCTCGGTTCGTTGAGCAGCGACAAAAGTATCCTCACTTGCGAGATCAACTCTACACCCTAGAAGCCGCTATCCTCATCGAGGCCGGCGCACAGACAGCAGCTCTGCAGGTACTCAATCAAGCATTGCTAGAAACACCAAACAGTATTTCTCTGCGCTATGAGCGCGCCATGCTTAACGAACAGCTGAACAACCTGGCTTCGATGGAGCAGGATTTACGCACGATTATCGCTGCCGACCCGGATAACACAACAGCCCTTAACGCCTTGGGATATACGCTAGCTAACCGCACAACTCGCTACGACGAGGCACTTAATCTGATTTCGCGCGCACTGGTGCTGGAACCTGACGAACCCGCCATCCTAGATAGTATGGGCTGGGTCATGTTTCGCACGGAACAATACGCTGCATCAGTGAATTATCTAACACGTGCCTACACCGGCTTCCCTGATGCTGAAGTGGCATCTCACTTAGGTGAGGCTCTGTGGGCTCAAGGCAAGACAGACGCGGCCATGGCAATCTGGCAAGGCGCTCTTCTACGCGAGCCAGACCACCCGGTCTTGCTAGACACGCTGGATCGGCTGGGAATAGACCTACCGGTCGGCCGGCCACCGCAAGCTTATCCGGTGGAGAGTCTGCCCTAATATGATTGCCAGCAAGCACCTTAAAGTTTGGCTCATTATGCTGCTCGTGGCAGGCTGCTCCGGTTTGGATCAGCGCGAACCCGCGGCCACTAGCTGGCAGACGCACAACGAGCATCTGAAACTGCTGCAGCAATGGACTGCAAACGGCAAAATGGCCGTACGCATGGAAAACGCATCAGAATCGGCTTCCTTGATATGGCAACAAGATAATCAAAACACCTACGTACAATTGAGCGGCCCTCTTGGTATAGGCGCTACCATAATTCACAGTGACGGCCAGACACTGGAGATTCATCAGGGCGATGAGCACAGGACGATCGATATCTCCAACCCTGACGCCATTGTCTTGAACACAGGCTGGGACCTGCCCCTGCAGGCACTGAGCTACTGGTTAAAGGGCGTTCCTGCTCCCGCCTCGAAAGTACAACGACTCGAACTCGACCCCCAGACAGAGCTTCTGATAAGCCTTTGGCAAGATGACTGGGAGGTTAACTACCAGCGGTATGAGCAGTTTCAGGGGTTTACACTACCCACGCGTCTGCAAATCCAGCGCGGTGAGACGCGGGCTAAAATTATCATTTTAGACTGGCAGACGTCGCCAAAATGATGTCCGGCGCACTCTCCGTCCTATCGCCAGCCAAACTCAATCTGTTCCTGCATATCACAGGGCGTCGAAGCGATGGCTACCACGAACTGCAAACGCTATTCCAATTGCTGGACTGGGGAGACCAAATGGTTCTCACGCCCAACCAAAGCGGTGTAATTACCCTTGAGAGTAACGATGTGGGAATTCCACCAGAGGAGAACCTCATTATGCGCGCCGCTGCGTTATTACAATGCGGGACATTGGGCGCTCATATTACGCTGCACAAGTCCATACCCACCGGAGCAGGCCTGGGAGGGGGCAGTTCCAATGGAGCCACCACACTCGTTGCACTCAACCGCCTCTGGGGCCTGCAGTTGTCACAATGGCAGCTGCAGGCATTGGGCCTCCAACTGGGTGCCGATGTCCCGATTTTTGTCGGCGCCCACACCGCCTGGGCCGAAGGTATTGGGGAAATTCTCACCCCGATTGAACTTCCCGAGCGCTGGTACCTCATCGTCGTGCCAGATTGCCACGTATCAACCGCTGAAATATTTTCCCACGATCAATTGACACGCAACACTATCCCCATCAAAATGGCGGCCTTTTTTGAGAGGGACTCTCAGAACGATTTCCAACAACTTGTCAGGCGACTCTACCCAAAGGTCGATAATGCGTTGGAAGTTCTGGGTGATTTTGGAGAGGCAAAATTGACTGGCACCGGGGCTTGTGTGTTCACCAGCTTCGATAATGCGACTCAGGCCAGAGAGGCCAAAGAGCAGTTACCAGAAGAGATGACGAGCATTCTCGCTCGAGGCGTAAACACATCGCCTTTGCCAACTGAGTTATTATAATTCAACAGATTGTTTGGGGTGTCGCCAAGCGGCAAGGCACCAGGTTTTGATCCTGGCATTCGGAGGTTCGAATCCTCCCACCCCAGCCATACAGGCAGCGCCATGTGCCCAACAGGGACATGGCGTTGTTACTTACCATAGTTTTCGAGAGAAACCCGAAGGTAGAGCACAGTGTCCTCAAAAATGATGGTTTTTACAGGTAACGCCAATCCAGAGCTGGCTCAAAAAGTCGCTAGCCGTTTGTATCTGGCACTCGGAAAAGCGGATGTTGGCAAGTTCAGCGATGGCGAAACAACCGTTGAGCTGAATGAAAACGTGCGCGGCAAGGATGTTTTTGTCCTGCAATCGACCTGTGCCCCCACTAATGACAACCTAATGGAGCTTGTTGTCATGATCGATGCCCTGCGGAGAGCGTCAGCTTCACGCATCACTGCGGTCGTGCCGTACTTCGGTTACGCTCGCCAGGACAGGCGAGTACGTTCGGCCCGTGTGCCGATCTCCGCCAAAGTAGTGGCCGACATGATGGTCACTGTCGGAGTGGACCGTGTATTAACCGTAGATTTGCACGCGGAACAGATTCAGGGCTTTTTTAAGTGCCCAGTCGATAATATTTATGGATCGCCGGTACTGATCGAAGACATACGAGCGAGCAATTACGACAACCTGATTGTTGTCTCCCCAGACATAGGCGGTGTCGTCAGAGCCCGGGCCATTGCGAAGCAATTGAATGAAGCCGACCTGGCCATCATCGACAAGCGGCGTCCCAAGGCCAACGAGGCCCAGGTGATGAACCTAATTGGAGAGGTGAATGAGCGTACCTGCCTGCTGGTAGATGACATGGTCGATACCGCCGGCACACTGTGTAAGGCCGCAGATGCGCTGAAAGAACGAGGCGCATCCAAGGTCGTTGCCTACTGCACACACGCGGTACTATCGGGCAAAGCTCTGGAAAATATTAAAGGCTCCCAGCTTGATGAGCTGGTAGTAACAGACACGATTCCATTAAGTGCCGAAGCGAAAACTATCAAAAAAATTCGCCAACTCACGATTGCCGACCTGCTGGCCGAGTCCATGCGTAGGGTCTCCAATGAGGAATCAATCAGCGCGCTATTTCAATAGAGATGGCGTATACACCAACGCATTGCCGCACTGGTCGCAGGTGCTGCAATGACTTATCGAAGGAGTCACGACAATGTCTGACCAATTTGAATTACACGCAGAAGCACGAACTGACTTAGGGAAAGGTGCGAGCCGCCGCCTACGTCGTTTAGCTGACTTGATCCCGGCTATCATTTACGGTGGAGCTAAAGATCCTCAACCGCTCAGCCTGATCCGCAAGGATCTGGAGAAAGCACTGGAGAATGAGGCGTTCTACTCTCATGTCTTGACCGTCAATATTGGCAAGGCCAAGGAGAAGGCCATCATCAAGGATATGCAGCGTCACCCGGCAAAGAATAACATCACACATATCGATTTTTTACGGGTTGATGACAAGGTCGCTATTAAGCTCAATATACCGATTCATTTCCTCAACGAAACGGCCTGCCACGGCGTGAAAACCCAAGGCGGGATGATTCAGCACCAGGCGACGGACATCGAAGTCCTGTGTCTGCCTGCAGACATTCCCACTTTCATCGAAGTGGATATGCTGGACGTGGAAACCGGCCAAATTATTCACCTGTCTGACATTACATTGCCTACAGGGGTAACCTCCGTCGCCTTGGCACTGGGTGAAGACCACGACTTAGCGGTCGCGTCTGTCATTGCGCCTAAAGGCGGCGACGAGGCTGATGATCTGGATGATGCGCCTGCAGCAGAAGATGCTCCCGATGGCGAACCAGAAGCAGGCGATAGCGAGGAATAGTCTCCTCGCGGAGGCCCTCACCAGAGCGGCATGCACATTGCCTGAAATAAAGCTCATTGTGGGACTTGGCAACCCCGGTAGCGAATACCGGGGCACTCGCCATAATGCTGGCGCCGATTTCGTTGAAGAACTCGCTAAAGCGTGTGGCACCCCAATGCAGGCGGAATCCAGATTTTTTGGTCTCACCAGCCGGGTCACCCTGTCTGGCCATGACCTGCGCCTGCTGATTCCTACCACTTTCATGAATCTAAGCGGTAAGGCAGTGGCGGCGATGGCTGGTTTTTTCAAGATCACACCTGAGCAGATCCTTATTGCTCACGATGAACTGGACATCCCTTCCGGCAGTGCACGTTTTAAGCAAGGCGGCGGTCATGGGGGCCACAACGGATTGCGGGATATCGTTCCGGCTCTGGGAAACCATAAAGATTTTCATCGTCTACGCATCGGTATTGACCATCCGGGTCACGCGTCTAGGGTGACGGCGCATGTTTTAAGCGCGCCCTCACAAGCGGAGCGCGAATGCATTAACGCATGCATTGATGAGGCCATCGCCACCCTGCCTCTCTTGCTCGATGGAGACGGCAGCAAAGCGATGACCCGATTACACAGTTTTAACGCAGCCTGAGCTGCCACGATATAAAGGAACAGGAATAGTCTATGGGTTTTAATTGTGGAATCGTCGGATTGCCGAATGTTGGCAAGTCCACCCTGTTCAATGCCCTCACCAATGCTGGGATCGGAGCAGAAAATTTCCCCTTCTGCACCATCGAACCTAACGCTGGAATCGTACCTGTACCCGATCCACGGCAGAGTAAGATTGCAGACATCATCAAGCCCCAACGCGAAGTCTCAACCACCATGGAATTCGTCGATATCGCAGGTCTGGTGGCGGGTGCATCCCAGGGTGAGGGCCTCGGCAACCAGTTTCTGGCCAATATTCGCGAAACTCATGCGATCGCGCATGTCGTGCGCTGCTTTGAAGATGACAATGTCATCCATGTCGCCAATAAAATCGACCCCAAAGCCGACATTGAAATCATCAACACAGAACTAGCGCTGGCCGATCTCGATAGCTGCGAAAAACAGCTGCAGAAGATCATCCGAACGGCCAAAGGTGGCGACAAAGAATCAATTGCCATGAAGGCACTGCTGGAGGACAAGCTGCTGCCTCACCTGAATGAAGCTCTTCCCGCTCGTTCGCTCGCCTTGGATGACACTGAAGCTGCGCTCGTCAGACAACTATTCCTACTGACCGCCAAGCCCACCATGTACATCGCCAACGTCGATGAAAGCGGTTTTGAAGGCAACCCATATCTCGATGTTGTCAACGAAATCGCGGCGCAGGAAAATGCCATTGTCGTTCCTATCTGCAACAAATTGGAATCGGAAATTGCAGAACTTGCTGATGAGGAGCGTCTAGAGTTCCTGCAGGAACTAGGCATGAAAGAACCAGGACTGAACCGTGTGATTCGCGCTGGCTATGAACTATTAGAGTTGCAAACCTACTTCACAGCGGGCGAAAAGGAAGTGCGCGCATGGACTGTAAAAGTAGGAGCGACTGCTCCTGAGTCCGCCGGAGTCATACACACTGACTTCCAGAAAGGGTTTATACGCGCTGAAGTCATCGGCTATGACGACTTTATCAAGTATAACGGCGAGCAAGGCGCCAAAGACGCCGGGCGCTGGCGTCTCGAGGGTAAGGAGTACGTTGTGC
>JAPKBI010000127.1 GCA_028823475.1 Halioglobus sp.
GCACTTAACTTGGCAGCGCCCACTTTGCTGGACTGTAGATATTTCTCATTTACCTCCTACAGGATGCTGGGCACAGGTGATATCGTGATCTACAGCATTGACGGTTTCTGGCCGAACTGGAATCGTTGACCGAACTGGTCCTCATCAACTGGTCCACCTCTTTTCTGTATCTGAAGATGACTCGATACTGGGACGAAAAATAATATGGTAATGCGCCGACGAACACTACTCACTGCTGCGGCTGCGGCTGCGGCTGCGGCTGCGGTTATTGGCTACCGCAAATCGAGTCAGGATACCGCCGACGGTGCTAGCCTTGATACCGGAAGCAACTCAGCACCAACGAAACAAACCGCGCCGGGCAAAAAAACCAATATTCTCTTATTGTGCATCGACGACCTAAGCGACTGGGTCGGCTATAACAACGCGCACCCGGGCGTCCACACGCCCAATATCGATCGGCTGCGGGCGCAATCCTATTCCTTCAACAACGCCTATTGTTCTGTGCCGGTTTGCATTGCCAGCCGTGGTTCAGCCCTCTGGGGAATGACACCTGAATCACTCTTACTGGACGGTGTCGAAGACGACCCGGCGTACGCAAAGCTTTTCAATGCCCAGGACCTCTACCCGCTGCCGCATTGGTTTTCAGAGGCGGGTTATGAAACGATATCCACCGGCAAGGTTTTTCATTATCAGATGGGCACGCAGCGTTTTTGGGATGTTTTTCAGCCCTATAAGGACTTTCCCTGGGACTGGGGCGACCACGGCACAGCATTCGATTTCGGCACCCTGCCCGAGGGTGAGGTGCACGCCGATCAGTTAACGGCAAATTTCACCATTGACCAGTTGAACACGCCGCGGGAAAAACCGTGGTTCATGGCCATCGGCTTGTATCAACCGCATGTACCCTGGCGTCTGCCGCAATGGGCCTTTGACCTGCATCCACTGGAAGATGTGGTACTTCCTGAGGTGCGCGCCGATGACCTGGATGATATACCTTCGGCTGGCGTTGACCTGGCACACAACCCGGCTCTTACCATTGACGGTCAGCAAACGACGCAGCATGAACTAGTCGTACAATCGGGCCTCTGGCGACAACATGTACAGGCCTATCTGGCAGCTTGCAGCCACACCGATGCCATGGTTGGTCAAATTCTTGATGCCCTGGACGCCAGCGAGTACGCCGATAACACTGCGGTGGTACTGTGGTCTGACCACGGCTACCACCTCGGCGAAAAACTGCACTGGCGAAAAATGGCGTTGTGGGAGCAGGCCACCCGAGTACCTCTTCTTATCCGTGCGCCGTGGTTACTTGAACCCGGCGGCAGCTTTGATCAACCGGTGAGCCTGCTGGACCTTGCGCCAACACTCACCGACATTGCTGGCATTGCCACGCCAGCGCAGTTTGAAGGACAAAGCCTGATCGGCATTACATCCCAGACGGCCAGTGAACGGCCAGCGCATATGCGCTGGGGAGATGCAGTTTCAACGCGCGTAGGCAAGTGGCGCTGGACGCGCTATGCCGATGGTGGCGAAGAGCTCTACGACCTCGAGGCCGACCCTAAAGAATACAATAACCTGTTGGGCAAAACAGGCGCACACAAGGGCGGACTTGCAGCATTACGCCAGCGGTAGTTCCATGAAAAACACTGCTATGTGAACCAGAGCTCAATGCACGCGCTACCACGGTGGCCGCTTATCGTTTACACTCACTCTCAGCCACATAGAACTATAAATAGGGGATCGAGCCACCTCGAGAGGTCGCCTGTCCATCCATGACAACATACAAATTTTATTCACGCCCGGGAATAAAGATCGCACTCAGCCTGGCCTGCCTGCTGGCCGCCCTGCTGATACTCAATATTAAAACCATCCATTGGCCTTTTGGCATCATTGATTCGCCAATCATACTCGCCCAGGCAATCGCCTACTCACCCATCGAATATTTGACCTCGCCTCACAAGTACCAATTTTTGACTTACAACAACTTTACGCCATGGGTCACTCTGTCGTGGGATATCGATTACAGCTTTTTCCAGGTTGATCCCCTGGGGTACAGAGTTCACCATCTCGTCTCTCTGGCTATCATGGTGGCGTTGATCTACCTGATCCTTTATCGAGCCACCGACTCCATTCTGAATACGAGTATTTTTTGTCTTGCCATCCTCACCCTACCAGCGACCTTTTCAGTCGTCGACGACATCATCAACCGCCACTACCTTGAGGGCATGATTTTTTGTCTGCTGAGTTTTTTCTGTGCGCAAACTTACAGTAGGGGGTCATCGCCTGCCTGGCTGGCTCTCTCTGTTTTATCGTACGGCTTGTCGATGACGGCAAAGGAAGTCTTCATCCCCTTGCCCGGTATCATTTTTTTCCTCTACCCGGGAAGTTTCAAGCGGCGAGTTTTACTAAGCCTGCCCTATGCCGTGGTTCTGTTTTCCTATCTGGCCTGGCGTATGTATATGCTGGGCGGATATGGTGGCTACACCGGCGGAATAACCATCTTGAATGTTCTGGAGCAAGAGGGGGCACTGACCCTCATCACCCTGCAACTACTAACTACCACTTTCTTTAGCCCTGTTACTGCCATCATAATGCTGGCACTCCTGGGCGTACTGCTGGCGACTAATTTCCGGCAGATAACACCTTCGGTAAAGCTAGGGCTTTTAGTTGGGGTATTCGGCCTGGCGCTACCGCTTATTGCTTTACTACCAATGTTGGCCATCGGGTTCCTTATGCCCCGATGGCTGTTTGCGCCAACGGTAGCTCTTGTGATGTTCATCTCCTACCTCTGTAGTCGCACGCCCTCAAAAACGGTCACCGGCCTGACTTATTGCGTTGTTTTCGCCTGCAGTGTCGGCGCCTTCTACGCGCGCCTACAAGAACCTGTGCCGCCGTACACAATGGGGGGTGGCAAAGCCTATCAGTATATTCTTGAATCAGACCCCGACCACTATCTTCATATGCCCCGGTTCTCGCAAATGGCCGGGCAGGGATATTCTGTCTGGACGTACATCGCCAAATTGCGCAACAACGCCTGGGGAACACTAACCGTAAACGATGTAGGTCAGCTTAAGTATCATAATATCGAAGGTAAATCCGAGCATCGTCTGGGACGCAAAAGAGGTAAGCTGGAGCCGGTAGACAACACCCTAGCCGCTGACCTTCCGTTAATTGAGCATGCTAACTACAACCCTGACACCGGCGCGCTATCGTTTCAGTTTTCTGACCAGCTGACCAGCGAGAGCTGCTTTGTTTACATCTTCGGGGAACACAACGGCTTCTTGTTTTCCACTCCTGACTGTCATGAATGGAGCGTCCAGTATAGAGAGCTTGCCTATCAAGTACGCATGATCGGCTATGAGCTCGCCGACGCGTCCATTGCCGTATGGTCAGCACAGCCAAATGACAGACTTTATTCCCAACCCTATAAAATACATGAACTGATTGATCTGGATTCGATACCGGCTTTAGCCAGGTAGACTTTAACCGGGAAAACCAACACAAGAGTGGCACTATGAAAGATCTAGCACTTGTCATCCCTGTCTTTAATGAGCAATCGATTATCGTCGATGCGATAGAAACCATTATCGCCGAAGTCACCAAAATTGAAGACCTGCAGAGCTTTGAGCTGCTTGTCGTGGACGATGGATCAAGCGATGCTACCTGGAGGTTGCTGACCGAGGAGCTATGCCCGCGGCACAGTGAAGTACACGCGATCAGACTGTCACGCAATTTCGGCAAGGAGTCCGCTCTGTGTGCCGGCCTCGAACTGGCAGACGCCAGAGCGGTGGTTGTTCTGGACGCCGACCTGCAACATCCCCCGGCGCTGATCAAGGACATGTACAATATCTGGCAGTCCGGCTCTGTCGATATCGTCGAGGCAGTCAAACGCTCTCGAGGCGACGAGCCCTTCATCGCAAAAATCGCAGCGAACGGTTTCTATGCCCTGTTCTCCCGCCTGTCGGGCGTCAACCTTAAAAATGCTTCCGATTTCAAATTGATGGACAAGCGTGTCGTCGATGCCTGGAGGGAACTGCCTGAAAAAAATATTTTCTTTCGGGGTATGAGCGCCTGGGTTGGATTTAGCCGTGAGCAGATAGGCTTCGATGTGGCTGAACGGGTCGATAGTGTTTCGAAGTGGAGCACCGTTGATCTGTTCAAGCTGGCGTTTACCAGCATAGCAGCCTACTCCTCTGCCCCGCTTCACCTGATCACGTTCGCCGGCATCGTATTTATTGTTTTTTCTATCTTTTTGGGAATATCGACTCTGTATCAATACAGTACCGGCGTTGCGGTCAGCGGGTTTTCTACGGTGATTTTACTATTACTGATCATCGGCGGCGCCATTATGTTTTCGCTGGGTATTATTGGCGAGTATCTGGCGAGAATTTATGACGAGGTGAAGGGCAGGCCTAGATTCCTGATCGCCGACGACTCCAAAGAACCCAAAAGCAGACGCTAGAAATAATGCTTGTTTCTATGGCAAAGTATTTTGTTGTCGGTGGCTTGGGTACCATCACGCATTTATCATTGCTGTATGCCACTGTTGAGTACTTGTCATTTGAGCCACTAGTGGGCTCATCGGTCGTTTTTATCTGGGTGGTTATTCAATCTTACCTGCTCAACAAAAACTGGACTTTTGAAAACAACAGCAAGCACACCAGCACGCTACCACGCTATCTTGTTGTCTCGGGTATAGGTTTCCTAAGTAACCTGCTACTGATGTACCTGATGATAAATGTTCTGGAGCTCTGGTATATGCTCGCTCAGATACTGACGGTAACCGTGATCCCGGCAATGAACTTCTTGCTCAACAAATATTGGACTTTTTCGTAGTTCTCTACAGATCTTCCTGATAGTACCAGTCACCGCCCAGCAAGCGAATGTCCCGAGAACCCGTGGCCTCAGTCATATAAGCGAGCAGCGACCATTTGTACGGAAAGAAATGCACGTGCAGGTCAAAAGTATATTTATAGGCGCGCTGTTTAGGCACCACAATGATCAAGCGTTTACGCGTCACGCGGCGTAGTTCACTGATCGCCTTTTTGATGTCCAGTACGTGCTCGAGCGTATGTGTGGAAACTACCGTATCAAATTCGTTATCGCCAAAAGGCAGATTTTCAATATCAGCTTCGCGGAGATCGATAGTCGGGTACCTGTTGCGCAGCGCGTCGGATATCACCATGTCACAGGCGGTTATCTTCGCCTTCGCTTCAATTCGTTTAGCCAGATATACCCGCCCACAGCCCACCTCAAGCACGTGCCCGCCACTGATGTTGTTGAGGATTTCTTCGGTACAGACTTCATTCAAATCTGTGTCTCGCTGAATATGGGCCGACTCCAGAGACTCGTAGGTGCCCTTGAAATCGTCAAAACTCATATCGAACACACGATCTTTGAAGTCAAAAAATTCAGCCGACTTATCGCCAAACAAAATTCGAAATGGAATCCACATAAACCAGCGGGAGTCACGCACAATTGGCGGGATCAATTCATCCAGCACAAAGGCGATCCTGGTTGTGACTTTTCGGCTCAGCATGACAGTCTCATTATTAGTGACAGCCCCGATACAATACCGCAAAACTGACGAGGGAAGAATATACAAAAAGAATTTGGTATCGCGTTGTTCGTTTCCGCCTAACACTCAGCTCTACCGGCACAGCAGGCACTGCGCGAGCCATCAGCGACTATCTGGGTTCCGAGACGATTTTCTGAACGATAAATTACTCTCGCCACCCCATTAATGTTTCTTATAAGTCGCCAAAAGCAACGTTGTCTGTCGCGTTAATTGCGGAGATTAGTTTTGGTTTCTTGACGCCTGGGGTATCGAGGATATCAATCGTTTTAGTATGGCCGTCGGTGACAAACAAACGCGCGCTGCGCCAGTCGTAGCTAACTATCTCAGAAGCAATTTTTTTGAAGGCAGCAATTTATACGAGCTGCCCTTGTACGCATTGCCTGACTAAGCCGCAGCCGCAGCCGCGGGGGTACCCGCCGACCACATCGGCACATACACAGGCGGTTCGCCCAGACCAAGCTGATTGCGAGCCTGAGAGAGCGGCAATGGCAGCAGAGCTTCCCAATCGGCACAGTCGAGGCTTTGACTCTGCTTACCGCGACGCCAGGCCTTTTTAATCATGCCTCGCATCTCTGGCCCGCCGGTCCAATAGGCCATTCCAACGATGAGCGCGATACCGTGGTGCCAGTGCTGTGAAATTCCGTAGGAAAGAACTGACCCTTCACCTAATAAATCCCGACCCCAACCAGTGGCGACAT
>JAPKBI010000128.1 GCA_028823475.1 Halioglobus sp.
GCTGTTGCGAGCGATGGCTCCGGCGTTGTGTATGACGAAATCGTGGATGCTGTTCAGAACCGGGGGGTGACATCATTGGGTCTCTACGGGTTCAGCCATGGCGGCGGGTCTGTCTACGACCTTGCAGAGCGGCTGTACACCAATAAAGCCTCAATCGGTGACTTCGAGATCGATTTTACCGGTTACATAGACTCAATCGAAAATGACTCCGACGTGGACCTTGACGCGGAGATACGACGCCCCATAGATACGAAATACCATGTCAACTACTACCAGCATTGGGGCTTTATCCCGCCTTGGGGGTATCCAGTGGCAGGTGCAGACGTTGATGTGAATGTGACCAGCACGAGTTGGGGGTCGTTTCTCTGGCACATCACGATCACGAATTCGGCTGACGTGCAGGCTGGGATATACGAGCCAATGGTGCTCCGGGTACAACGTTAAGGAACGGAGGTCCGAAGCAACTCACTAGCCTTTCGCAGGGAGATGTCAATCTGGAACAGACCAGAACGGTGCTAAGGGTAATCCTGTGTAGCGATTTTTAATGTACAACTGGTATGATCATGATGTAATAAGCCAAGTGACGAGTTAAAAATTACAGGATGACGATTCTATGTTCACCAGAATGCAAGATGGCACCCCCGAAGATTGGGCCGTAATTGGCGCCGCGCACAAAGAACACTTTTACAAGACGCCGGCACATCTAATGGATATGTTGCGTAGCCTTAAAAATATCACCGCCGGGTTCGCCTGCGACCAGCTGCAACACTCTTTAATGACAGGCACCTTGGCGCGACGCGACGATGCTACCGATGAAGAAGTGGCTATTGCCTTGCTGCATGATGTCGGCAAATCCGTGAACATTCCCAATCATGGACCCATTGCGGCAGAATTATTGCGACCTTATGTGTCAGACGATGCGTATCACGTGATTTATAACCATCAGCATTTCCAAGGGAAATTCTATTACACCTTCATGGGTGAAAATCCGAATATGCGAGACGATTTCACCCAAAAGAGCTGGTATCACCTTGCGGTAAAATTGGTAGATCGCTGGGATGCTCCAGCGTTCGACCCTGAATTTGAGACCGATAGCCTAGATTCGTTTGAGCCGCTGTTGCAAAAGATTTTTTCGCAGCCAGGACGCGTGCTCTAGCGGCATCCTCCACTTGACGTACTCCCGTGAGGCGGACCGAATACGGTGCGCCTTGGCGAGTATGCTGAGCAAATTAAACACACATTAACCGAGAGCGACAGCATGCTGACATTGCACGGATTTCCATTTTCAAATTATCATAACATCGTGAAACACGCATTGATGCAAAAGGGTGTGCCCTTTGACGAACATATTGTGTATCCGAACACGCCTGAGATGCTGGCGGTAAATCCCACCGGAAAAGCGCCGGCCATGACGACAGAGAAAGGCACGCAACTATCCGAGTCCAGTGTTCTGCTAGAGTATCTGGAAGATGCCTACCCAGAACATTCGCTATTTCCTGAAGATGTTGAGGCCAGGGGCAGGGTTCGGCAGTTGATGAAGGTGTCTGAGCTCTATCTTGAACTCGCTGCCAGACGTTTACTGCCCGCGGTCTTGGGCAATATAGACTTCCCTCAGGCTACTTTGGACGAAGTGAAGTCTGTATTGGAGCGCGGGGCACACTCTTTGACAGCTCTGGCTAACTTTGGCCCCTATCTTCTTGGGTCGGAACTAACACTTGCCGATATTTATCTGCGTTACGCCCTGGCAATTCCAAAGATGGTTGGTCCTGCCAAGCTAGACTGGGATGTGATGGAGATAGTGCCAGGGCTTGCCGATTGGGATGCGTTGATGGCCGGCACTGACATCGCCAAAAAAATTGACGCTGACCAGAAGGCAAACACAACCGAGTTTATGGCGTTTATTTCTAAGCCTAAATAGACACATCGCTAACTTAACTGGCTGTAACTGCGCACATTTTTTTGTAGCGTTACTGTGGGTTGGTATTCATAAAAATCTGACCAAGAGGGTACGGCCCTGCACCGTAACAAGGCACAGCAGCGCGCCGGCGCTGTAGGCGGTAGGCGCCTTTGAGGTCATCATGATAACGCCACTGCGCAGCTTCCGCGCTGCTGCAATCTTTAACTATAAAATCGCCGTTCGTCATATCGGTTTCCAAATAGATTTTTAAATCTTACGGGGATTTCAGCCACCAGTGCGACACTGTTCAATGGTGTAGCGAAACACATAGCGTCGCTGTGGCTTGTTTTAACGACATGTGAGTGAAGGCGAGAAAATCACGTTAGGGCGAAAAAATAGACCCTACTTATTATGCATAATTGGATTACTCGGGGCCCTGGCGTTTAACGTGTCAAAACCGTCCATCTTTTTTACAATCGACGAGTTAGGCCCGACACAGCGCGGTTTTTCTCTTCATTGGTTTTTCAGTCTCAGCCTGAAGGCGAGGAAGGCATTGCCACCTTTCTGGCCGAAGCTTGAATAACCGGCAGAGATGAACATCATGTCTGCCGCAACCATGGGGCCGTGTACATCGATCGGCCCGCCTTCCGCCCCTACACCGTTGACCGACTCGTAGCTGCGCCAACTGTCGTGGTACCACAGCTGCTCGCCGTCGGTCGCGCGATAGGCCATGATGCTACCGTCTAGGCGCCCAGCAAATACCAGATCATTGGCCGCTGTTATCGCAGCAGAAAAACCGCCATAACAGCCCTCTCGATCGTCGCAGTTGGCCTTGGGTACAGCTGACCACTGCCGTGTGCCGTCGTCAATACTCAGCGCATAGAGGCCCGGCGCCGGTTGTAATTCACCGTCCGCAGATACACTGCGATCACTGATAGGCACAAATAGTGTGCCCAATGCGGGATTGACCGCCATCCCCCAATGAATGCCCCCAAGCTTGCCGCCCTGGCCGGCACGCACCTGCCACAAAATTTCCCCGGTGTTCGGATTCATGGCGTGAACTACCCCGGATTTTTGTCCGGCCAGCAAGATATCGTTGTTGGCGGAATCCTGTGTGAGTATGGGCGGAGCGCCGAAATCCAGATCGGGACCATTCGACTCTGGACAGCTAGGGCCACCAATCTCGCAAGCTGCGTTGTAAGCGTCTTGCTCGGTGAACTGCCGTTTCCAAACCAGTTCCCCGCTGTCCAAGTCCAGAGCGAAAACGGTGTCACTGGTGTCGGTCGCAGGGTCGGTGTAGTTCTCGCCGGTGGCAAAATAGAGGTGATTACGCTTGGGGTCAACCGCTGGAGATTGCCATACTGGAGCGCCGGATGGGCCAAGTTTGTCAAAGAAAAACCAGTAGTTGCCGCGCACGCTGGCCTTGTCCTTGATAGTGTAGAAGCGCCAGATCTCATCGCCGCTGGCGGCGTCAAGTGACGCCACTGAACCTCGGAAGTCACAGCACTCGTAGAAGGGCACCGCGGCCACCATTAGTTCGTAGGACGATACGGGGACAAACAGTCGTCCTTGGTGAAAAACCGGCGTTCCGGTCACCATGGCGAAGCGGTGGGGATCCATTTCTTTTTGCCAGACGTGCTCTCCACTGAGTGCATCTAATGCGTAGACACTGCCTTCAAAAGTGCCAAAGAATAATAGCGTACGCGTACCGGCGTTGTGTTCAACCCGCCCATGTACTATTGCGGTGCGAATATCGGAATCCGCCTGAAACTGCCAGCGCAGACAGCCGGTTTCTCGCTCGAGTGCATAGAGGATGCCTGCGTCAGATCCTATGTAAACCGTATCCTCGGTAATCAGGGGGTGCGAGTGAGGGGATTCACTATCCTCAAACCCAAACACCCAAGCCAGCTCTAGTTTATCGACGTTGTCGGCGGTGATACTGGTGTTTGCAAAATTCTGATAACGACTGTTGTCGCTTGAGATACCCCAGCTATTGGAAAAAAAGTGCTCATTGCCCGGTGTGGAGGGACAATCTGCGGCATGGGTACTAACGCTTGCCAGAAGTAATGCTAGGGTGAAAACGTAGTGCATTCTACTCAATAGCCCTTTTGCCGAAAAATTAGTAGAGGTGGGTTCCTGCGATGAGTATATAGGCTATGAACGAAATGTTGTGAGCGGAGTTTCTCTTCAAGGCTATACGGCGCCACGCCGTCCTTTGAGTGAGCGCAAGAAGTGCGCCCAGTAGCACGACTGCGATCGTGTGTGCGCCCCAGACAATTGACTTTAAGTGAGGCGAGATAAAGGGGTTGTTGAGACTAGAGGTCGGGTGTTTTAGCGTCAGCCCAAGACCTCAGGCTAACGTGTCATATCGCACTCGCGGGCAGACCCGGCCGCAACAATTTACTCCGACGATGCTTGTCTAAGCTTCTGCGGGATCCAAGAGCGACGCTACCGCAAGAAGAAGTGATTGGCTCCTGTAGGGCTTCTGGATGAAGCCATCATAAGCAGTGTTCCAGCCCTCAAGGTCCTGCAGTGCCTCTTGAGGATGACCACTCGACATTATGATTGGCAGGCCCCTGTGTGTCTTTCTTAGCTGCGACCATGTCTCGATACCACTGAGTCCCGGCATCGTGATATCCATTATCACGAGGTGCAGTGCCGGTCCAAGTTCTTTCACTGCAGCAAGGGCCTGTTCTCCATTTGAAGCAAGGTGAACGTTAAATCCCGCGGCAGCGAGGTGCCTTTCCAAAATGGCACGAATTGGCGCTTCGTCGTCGACGATTAGGACGTCCCGATTTGCGAAACTTGTTGGGGAAGCAGAGGAGCCGATTTTCTTCGAGCTGGGGCGAGAGCGTTCTTGAGCTGGAAGCATGAACGTAAAGGTGCTTCCTTGCCCCTGCTTCGTCTCGATTCTAAGCTGGCCCTCGTGGCTATCCAAGATGCCCCGCGTGGCCGCGAGCCCCAGACCATGTCCGGCGAACTTTGTGGTGAAGAAGGGGTCGAAGATTTTCGTCAGCGTTTCGGCGTCCATTCCCTCTCCATTGTCGCAAATCGAGACATAGACAACGTCTGCCGAGATATCTCCATACTCGATGCATGCGTGCCCGTCACTCATCGGCGCGGGGCGCCCGATGCCGGAAACGATTTCAATAGTACCCTTGGCGCTGTCGATTGCGTCGGCTGCGTTTGTGATCAAGTTCATCAATACCTGACGGATCTGAGCGGATCCCCCGCGAATAAGCGGAAGATCGTCCTCCAGACGGAACTGAATCTCGATGTTTTTGGGGATTGTTACAGAGATTAAATTGGCTACCTCACGGATCAGCAAGGATAAATCCAGACTCTCTGCCATAAAGGTGGTCTTGCCAGCATAGGCGAGAAGTTGGCCGGTGAGTTCTGCGGCGGTCGTGGCCGCTACCTCAATATCGGCCAGCGCTTCCTGAATCGGGGCAGCGGAGCGGGTCCCCTTGCGAGCGATCTCCGTATTGCCCAGGATCGTCATGAGCAGATTGTTGAAGTCGTGGGCGATACCTCCCGCTAACAGGCCCAGGCCTTCCAGTTTCTGGGCTTGAATCATGGCCTGTGACTCGTTCCGCGCCTGCGTCACATCGGACATTCGCCATGCCCTTCCTTGGAATCCGCGCGTCGTCTCGATGGGTAATGTCCTGACTTCGAGAGTTCTACCGTCGCGCATCGCGAGATCGCACGATTCTCTCCTTATCGATTTGAATGACTCGCCCTCGGAATTCCACATCCTCTGCATTGTTTTTGACGGGAGCTCACGGAGTATCGTGCCTAAATGCGCCTGAAGTTGATGGCCCAGGTCGAACATCTCTCGAGCCGGCATCCCCCACAGATTCGCAAACGCTTCGTTAATATACCGAATTTCACCGCTCTGCTCTTTGAAGAGGAGCCCCTCTCCCATAGCGAGGTCGAGAGCCTCTAACAATGCGAAATGCTCCTCAGATTTTTCTAGAGCGTGTCGAAGCGCCGTTCGGTCTCTCAGTCGCAGACACAGTCCTATTTCGTCACCGTGATTTCTCTCAACGATGGAGACTTCGATCAGAACGACGCTCTCGATTCCCGACGGCGATGTGAATCTGTGCTCCTGCGAGTGCGGCGCATTTTTATCGGAGCCCGCGAGTGAAAAGCTAGGAACGGAAAGCTCGAGAATTTCATCAATTGGAGCCCCAGGGTTTAATCTCCCCTGACCGAAGAGTGCCTGTGCGTTTGGGTTTGCGTAAATTAGTTGGTGGTGACGGGTGACGATCACGATAGGGTCTGCGTCATGGTCGAGAACGCCCGGCAGAGAGACGGACTCTAGCACGAAGAGGTCGCGGCGCTCGACTGCAAATAGAAAGA
>JAPKBI010000129.1 GCA_028823475.1 Halioglobus sp.
CAGGCACGCTGCTGTGCTGCGCCATTCCGATCACGCTGGTGTCACTGGGGCTGGGGGCAACTGTCGCGACCATGGTGAGCTCTGCGCCGTGGATTATTACCTTGAGCCAGTATAAAGGCTGGATGTTCCTCCTATCTGGCGTATTAGTTGGGCTGTCGGCCTGGTTTGTTTGCCGGCCGGGGCGAAGCTGTCCACTGGATCCGGAGTTAGCAGCCGCCTGCCAGCGTGCCGATGTCTGGAACCGGAGATTTATCTGGATCGCCGGGGGCATGTGGGCAGCGGGGTTTCTGGCAGCTTACGGATTACCCTTAGTGCAATGGCCGTGACTCCTCGGTATCAGCGTTGTCTTCGGTGCGCCCTGCAGATGTTCAAGAACTGCCGTAAAGCTCTACTAGATTTAGGCTAGATTGCGACCCACAAGTGGGCGTCACTGAAAAATAAAATGTTGTTCTTGATTAGGCTTACAGGCGGCTGTCGCGCGAAAATGTACAGCCTATAAAAAAAGAATTTATCGGTGATAAACCAAAAAATAAATATAGGCTAAAACTACAAAAATTTACGCTTTTATTATTGTTGTCTGGTCCCGGCAAAGGATACAGTATTAACCGCGGTCTTAGGGAGTGAGAGGATAAGGCTGTGAGTCAGGATGTTTTGGTTTTTGCGATACATTCATTGCGGCACTTGGTAGTGAATGCTGGTGCATTTGGAAGACATCAGTGTGCATATGCTCGAAGAGGCATGGTCACTCAGGACTGATTCAAGTTTCTTTCATCACGTTGAGAGGCTACTACGGTAGTTATCTCGTAAAGGATGAGGAGGACGGAAGATGACGTCTATCATTATTAATATCGCGTTATTCTTTTTAGTGTTGTTTTTTTTGTTGCCCGGCATGATGATTTTTTCCATGCTGATGCGGGATCACGTTGACTCGCACACCCCAAGTGAACGTGAACAAGTGAGAGATACTCGATAGCGAGTCCAGAAGGCTAGGGAGACGACTTAACCCCCTAACGTTCTTGCTGGGTAACGCTCTTGCCGCAAAGCGTGTAACAACGCGAGGCATTCTACGCGCCCTGATTTGGGGTCACAGCTCTGATACTATCTTGGGGTGGGCTTCCTTGCCTCTAACGTTTTGCTCTTGTGAACATTTACACGATCCAAGCGGTTCTAGCTTATCAGCGGCGCTACTGTCCGATATAGATCGGTTCCGACACGCCGCTAAAGTTGCCGTCTGCACCATCATATCCAGAATGCGTGAGTCGGTATTCGCCAGCGGGGGTGTCGCCCGGTATCTCCCAGCTGATTTGGGCAACGTAAGCCCCATCTTCTGTTCGCCAGCGTATCCGTGTACTCCAGTCGCCATCATCGGCAATCGCCTGCCACCCCTTTGCCGTCTTGCGCTCTATTAACAAGAAATTATTGCCGGTGCGGTAGTGTGCTGTGGGGTTGGTGGACCAGAACTCAGTGAGTACTGTCTCGCCGCCCTGATACTGTGTTTTTGCCAGTGGCAAAGAGTCACCGTAGCCTGCACCCTGTGGAGGTGGAGTCGCTGCACCTACTGGTAATGGCTGGCCCACTGACTTTTCGCGCCAGTCATCGTAGTGGATGTCCGAGGCAACAGCAGTACCCGACTGTAGGGCGCTCGCCAGTTGGCTTGCAACCTGTTGGTAGGCGGCTAGGGACCAGCGTCCATGCAGTGTATGCGCGGCTTCATACTGCTGCAGCATATACTCCTGTGATGTGGTGACATAACCGGCATAGCCATTAGCGTAGCCTGCTAATACGATATATTGGGCCCAATCACCTAACTCCTGCATGACGGTGTCGCGCAAGCGTCGGCCGGCCATTGTGGTCACTTCGACCGGCAGCGCCAGTATCACCAGTTGGCCGATTCGTGCAACCGTAATCGAGTGTATCTGTGATTGCAGGGGTGGATTGCCGGTACCGGTTTCAAATAAAATCGGCTTCGGTACCTGGCAGGTTTTCACCGCTTCAGTCCATTTCGGTGCGCCAGTGACCAGTCGGATCAGTCCGTCTCGCCACAGGCTTTGATCGGTCATACCTTCTTTAAAGAGGAAGTGTCCGCCACCATCTTCCGATGAGCCACCGGCGAAAGAGTAACCATAGGCAGAAGGGCAGGTGTGTTGAAGACCCATTCCGGTGAAATGATTTTGTATCGGATAGTTGCTGAGGTCGACGTAGATACGCCGAGAATCGATAGGGCCCTCAAGCGTTTCCGTCGCCTGTGTAAACAGCTGTTGCGCTACCTCCAACTGACGATCCCCCATAATGCGGGTAGTCTCGACATCAGTGGCCCCCGGACCCGT
Organism: Halioglobus sp.; assembly: GCA_028823475.1. GTDB lineage: Bacteria > Pseudomonadota > Gammaproteobacteria > Pseudomonadales > Halieaceae > Marimicrobium. The sequence goes on from JAPKBI010000129.1 coordinate 2,328, forward strand.
ATTGTCCAGATTTGTATTGGGTGAGACGTCACCGGGATCTGAATTTGCGAAGGCGGCCACGAAATCATCGGCAGAGTCATAGGTGGTACCGTATTGGCGCTCCATTTGCAGTGAGGCGTAGCCCTTGTGATCGCCAGAGATCAGATGATTGTAGTAGTTCATAGCAGTGGGATGCAGCGCATACCAGTTGAATACGCCGATGTCACCTGAATCGTCAACAAACTTGAGTAGGATCATTTCGGTGTTTGTGTCTTCCGCATAGCGTGCGCGTTCCTCCGGTGGGTTTTGCCGATACGCGATTGCCGAGCGGTTGGCACCTGCGTTGATCACTGCGCCATTGTTAATAAAAACAGTGCCCAGTTGCAGGTCTTCGTCGGCCTTCACTATGGAGGCGGTGATGCCTGCTACGATGGCTTCAAAATGTTCTGGGTAGAGACCCCCATCAAGTCCGGTTGTGCTGCGTGACTGCCAATAGCCGCTTGGCCCTGAGTGGGTGTGGGTCGCAGTGATAATGACATTGTCTAAATTGTAGCGTGTACCAAAGCGCTTCTGCAGCCGCTCAACGACCGTCAGGAGGATGTGGTGATCAATACTGCCCAGATCTGCGCTGACCAGCACCAGTCGGCTGTTGGAGTCGTCAGCCTGCACAATAATAAACGCGCGAGAACGCTGACGGATATGAATGCCTTCGCCGACCTGGTCCGGGTGTCCAAAGCCCCATAGCATGACACCCACAGCTGGGCCTGTGACATCGGCGATACCGCGCCCGATAAGATAAGACTGCGCATTCTGTGCGTGGACAGAAGAGATATACAACAGCAGACTGAAACACACTAGCAATACTTGTCTGGTCGCACTGCCATAGGATGTTGCTGCAGTCACACGGGCTCTCCCAATTATTGAAGGTTTGTTATTAATAGCAAGACAAGTGGTGTAACACAACCACGCCGTTTCTCGGGCAGTGGGCCTGCGTCCGCAACGGTCCCAACGCGCTGTATCGTCTGCGGGAACGTGAGGATTTCCAATGGTACGACGGCATTTGGGTGGTGATTGGAATGACTCTGCGCTATAGCCGCCGATGACCTGTCTGGCTAGCCGTCTATATCTGGGGTTGTAAATTCTCATGGGGGACGATTGGAAGTTCTTATTGACGGTATAGCTTGGCGCAGTTTGGCTTAGCTGGCATGATGTATTCATCAGACCCGATGGACCAAAGTACGGGAAGGGCGCCCGCCGACACTCTAATGAATTACCCGGACTCACATTGTCCGTCGTATTATGCGGCGACATCTAACGAAAGCCCTGAGTATCCTCCTCTACGCACTGATGTTCGTACTGATGTTTGTGTGATTGGCGCGGGGTTTACTGGAATCGCCACGGCTTTGACCCTCGCGGAGCGCGGTTACAGTGTTACGGTGCTGGAGCAGCATAAGGTCGGCTGGGGCGCCTCCGGTCGCAGTGGAGGGCAAATGGTTGGCGGTTTGCCTAGTGAGGCCAGCCTGAAAAAACGCTGGGGTGATGCCCACGCCGACACGGTATTTGAGTTGGGCTATCGCGGGCACACTATCATTGCCCAGCGCGTGCAGCAGTATGGCATCGATTGTGATCTGAAATACGGCTATATCGATGTGGCACTCAGGCCTCGCCATTTGGAACAACAGAAGCGTTGGCATGAGGAGCTATGCGGCCGGGGGATGGAGGACCATTTGCGCCTAGTGGCGGCCGATGAGTTGCCTGATGTGCTGGGCACTGATAAATACCTAGGCGGCCTAATCAATAACCGCAATGGCCACTTGCATCCTCTCAACTTGTGCCTAGGAGAGGCACGCGCTGCTGCGGGGCTGGGTGTCTCTCTCTACGAGGGCACTGAGGTTACTGGTATTGAACACGGGTCAAGGCCCGTCGTTACGACTCGGCAAGGAAAGGTGAGCGCAGATTTCGTAGTGCTGGCCGGTAATGCCTATCATCATCTTGAGCCCGATAGGCTTTCGGGCTTGGTGTTTCCCTCAGGCACCTATATTTTGGCGACTGAGCCGCTGACCGAGGAGGAGGTGGCCCAAATCAATCCACTGGATCTTGCTGTCTGTGACCAGAACCAAGTACTGGATTATTTCAGATTGTCTGCGGATCGTCGGCTGTTATTTGGCGGGGGGTGCAACTACTCCGGTCGAGAGCCCCGCAGCATTGAAAAGGCCATGGCGCCGCGCCTGCGCAGGATTTATCCGCAACTGGCCCACAAGCGGATTGATTATGCTTGGGGCGGAAAAGTGGGTGTTGTGGTGAACCGTACACCGTTATTGGGTCGCATCGGTGAAAACATATTTTACGCGCAGGGTTACAGTGGCCATGGCGTCAGCCTGAGCCATGCCTGTGGTGAAGTCATGGCGGATGCGGTGGCCGGTACCTTTGAACGCATGGACATATTTTCTCAGGTACCTCATCGAAGAATACCTTTCGGCCCCACCGTCGGAGGCTATGCTGTGGCACTGGGCATGCTCTATTTCCGGCTACTCGATTTACTTTAAACTGAAATATGAAGCGGCGTACACGCCAGATAGACTCATGAATTATGAATGATACCAACCAAAACGGCAGTTATACCCTTGTCGTGTCTTGTTCGGACGCGATTGGTATCGTTGCCGAGCGTGAGGGTTCTCTATTGGAGTCAAACCACCACACGGATGTTGAGCAGGGTTGGTTCTGCATGCGCAATGTCATTGGTGCTAGCTCATTGCGCTAGTAAGCCTTTGCGCAGAGCGCGAGCTTGCTGCTTGATCCGGCTGATGTTATCGGGTCCCATGCGCAGCAGTTGTTTTTGCACGGCGGGTAAGTTTTCTAGCGCGGGGTCCGTGAAGATATACACGACGGATTTTTGTTGCAGTGCAATCGGTTCTGTTATTTCCGGCGTTGCCAGTACCTGATCTAGCGCACGAATGATGGTGTTGTCGAAGTCCCCGGGGTCGAGCCCCAGATACTGAAAGGCTTGCTCATACATCGGGCGTAAGGCGTGAAACGAGCTCACCAGCCGCTTGCTGTCGAGCGCTGTTAGGGTATTTGTATAGCTGTCATAGCGCTGATAGCTGGAAGGGCTTATATAGATCACTTCGCCCTCCTTCACTACGCTAAAGGCCTGCTTGGGTGGGTTGCCCGGTAACAATTTTTGCAGGATAACCCCTCGGCCCAGTCCGTCGATGAATGCTGCGCTTACGTTTATTGGGTGCTCGTTGCTCATGAGTTTGCTCATGATCGAATCGGTTCCAGTGGCAGCCAGTTCCTGGCGTAGCATGCTATCACCGTCCATGGGGATGGCGTCCGTTAGTTCGATTTGATCAACACTCGTCTCCGCTGCCAAGACTGTGCTATCTGCGCCTGCTGATAATGCAACGGGTTCAGGCTGCAGAGGGATATCTGGAGTCGCGGGCAGGCCGGGCTGCATCGCAGGGGCTGCCATGGACGGCACCGAGACAACACTGGGTCTCGATTTTTTCTCCTCTGATTGGAACCAGTAAAACACTAGCCCCCCGATGACGGCCAGTGCAAGGAATAACTCGAGGAAGGGAAACCTACTGCGCTCCGACTCCAATCTCAAATGCTCATCAGGATTTGCTTTCATAGATTGTATTCCTCTAATGTCAGTTAACTCTATGCAGTGGCGCGGGGGAGTATTTTATGTGAGACAGGATACGCTAGGTAAAGTTCACGGGCTAGCCAGGCCTGCCAAGAAGCGGTGAGCCCTGGCCGAGCGTGCATGTAACCGTGAGCGCAAGAAAAAAGAAAAACTACAGATAATGGCTAAGGGCTGAATTTCTGTGCCCTGCCTAGAGTCGCATTTGGGAATATTTGACTCTATGATG
>JAPKBI010000130.1 GCA_028823475.1 Halioglobus sp.
CGGCTCTTGCCTCCAGCAGTTCGCGACGAACGGGATTACCCAGCACGGTGTAATTAATGTTGTTATCGAAAGCACCTGCAAAGCCGGCAAAAACACAGCTCGCCAGTGGAGCCAACAGTCGATTAGTGGTGCCGGCGACTGCATTCTGCTCATGGATCACCAATGGTTTGCGCAACATCCAGGCAGCCACTCCCGCTGGGCCTGAGACGTAACCACCCATACCCACCACGCAACGAGGCCCGCGGCGTAAAACTAACCACAGAGCCTGTAGCAAAGCGATTATCAAGAACAGCAATGCAAGGATTTTGTCGAGCGCGCTCTTACCCCGCACGCCGCGCACGGACAGGCAGTGCAACGTGATGCCTGCCGCGGGAACCACACGATGCTCAAGACCGCGTGCGGTGCCGATCCACTCCACTCGATATCCGCGTGACAGTAACTCCGCGGCAACTGCGAGTGCAGGATAGACATGACCACCGGTGCCGCCCGCCATCATCATAATCAACGGTTTTTCCGCAGCCATCACACGGACCTCCTGCGCTGAGGAACCAACCGTGCATCACGATCAATGCGCACCACCAAACCCAACATGACACAGCACACTACCAAGCTAGTGCCGCCATAGCTGACGAAAGGTAACGTCAAACCCTTGGTAGGCAATAGCCCCGAACTGGCGCCCATATTGACAAACGCCTGGCCAGAAAATATCAGTGCAACGCCGTAGCATATGTAAGCGCCGAAGGGATTTTCATTCACAAACGCCCTGCGCCCCACCCATAGTATTCGACCGATCAAAGCCACGAATAATCCAATAACCGCGATAGCCCCGATAAACCCGGTCTCCTCGGCCCAGATAGAAAAGACAAAGTCAGTGTGTGCCTCAGGTAAATAGAACAACTTCTGCACACTGTTACCGAGACCGACGCCGAACCACTCCCCACGACCGAAAGCGATCAGAGACTGGACGAGTTGGAAGCCAGTACCGAAAGGGTCTGCCCACGGGTCGGTATAGGCGGTCAATCGCTTGACCCGATAGGGCTCACTGATGATCAGTACTGACAAGGCCGCCAGTGCTAAAAGCACCACCACCATAAAATGCCCCACCCTGACTCCCGCTAGAAATAACATCCCAAATGCAGTGGCGGAGATAATGACGGTGGCACCAAAATCTGGCTCGAGCATCAATAACAAAGTCGTCGCGACGAGTACCGCCATGGGCTTAAGAAATCCCTGCAACTGGTTGCGCACTTCATGCTCACGTCGCACCATGTAACCGGCCAGATAAACTACCACTGCGAGCTTGGCAAACTCGGAGGGCTGCAGCGTGAATGGACCCAAAGGCAGCCAGCGCTGGGCGCCATTTACCACACGCCCGACACCTGGGATCAACACCAATATCAGCAGCGCCAATGCGCCGAGCAACCACCACCACCCCGTTGAAAACCAAAACTGCGGCTTGACGCAGTAGCTCGTGACGGCCGCAACAACACCTATCAACAGATAAACAAAATGCCGGCGACTGTGAAACCAGGGATTCTGGAAATGCCATTCGGCGTACTCGATCGAAGCGGAAGTACTTGCAACAAGCCCTATCAACAACAAGGCCAGCGTCAGCATGATTAACGTCATGTCGGGCGCAGATAACGCTGAACTATGAGTGGCTGACCTGCTCACTTCACCCCCCCGGTCAGCGCATTAACCCGCGCACAAAACGCTTCGCCACGCTGCACATAGCCACTGAACATATCGAAGCTGGCACAGGCCGGTGATAGCAACACAACATCACCGGCCTGGGCCTTCATCGCGGCAACGTTGATGGCTTCGTCCAGCGAAGACACGCAAAGCACGGCGACACAGGACGACAATGCCTCCTGCAATAAAGGGGCGTCCTCACCCATCAGTATTAGCAACTTACAGTGACGCGACACTGCCTCCTGCAGCTGAGAAAAATCCGCTCCCTTACCCTGACCACCGGCAATAAGCAGGATGTCATGCTCTCCACCCACACCCGACAGAGCCGCCTCAGTCGCACCAATATTGGTTCCTTTCGAATCGTTAACGAAGCGCACGCCGTCTATCTCCGCTATTAGCTCACAGCGATGCGGCAGCCCACTAAAGGTCCGCAATGAGGCTTGCATACTGGACAGAGACAGATCTGCGCTATAACCCAGTGCGAGTGCTGCTAGAGCATTGGCAATATTGTGACGGCCAAAAAGGTTCAGCTCCGACACAGGGAGTAGCACTTCCATACCAAGACATAGGTATTCCACACCTGCTTTGTGGCGCAGACCAAAACCACCCGGCTCAGGCTCTTGCATAGACCAACTAACCACCTCGACATCCGTACTCAGAAGAGGAATTGTCAGAGGCTCATCGCGATTGATGACCACTTTTTTGGAGCCGCGAAAAATGCGCTGCTTGGCCTGCTGATAGGCTTTCATCGTGCGGTGGCGGTCCATGTGGTCAGCACTGACATTTAACACAGCAGCCACCGCCAGACCCAGTCGACCGGCACGTTCCAACTGAAAACTGGACAGCTCCAGCACATACAGATCGCGCTCGGGCGACAACAAGTCCAGTGCTGGCGTACCCAGGTTACCCCCAACACCAACGTTCAATTGGGCGTCCCGCGCCATCTGACCGAGCAATTCCGTCACCGTCGATTTGGCGTTTGAGCCGGTAATACCAATGACCGGAGCCCCCGCCTCGCGCATAAATAGATCGATATCCCCGATCACATCAGCCCCCGCGGCCTGCGCCTGAAGAACGATAGGAGCATCCATCGAAATGCCTGGACTGACAATCAACTCAGTGGCACTGGTGACAATCTCCGCGGGGTAATCACCCGCAAAAAATTCGACGTCCGGCATTTCACAACGCAGTTCATCCAATGCCGGCGGCTGTGCACGCGTGTCAACTACTGTAAACGGTAGACCTCGCTGATAGAGATAGCGTGCACAGGACAGACCGGTGGCGCCAAGGCCTACCACCACCCGCTTTTCGCAACTCTCTACCAATTTTGAAGCCACTTTTATTCTCACCTAACGCAACTTTAGCGTCGCCAGTCCAAACAGAACTAGCATTACTGTTATAATCCAGAAACGCACAATGATGCGTGGCTCTGGCCAACCTTGAAGTTCATAGTGATGGTGAATGGGCGCCATACGGAAAACCCGCTTGCCCGTTAATTTAAACGACGCCACCTGGATAATGACCGACACAGTCTCCAGTACGAAGATCCCACCCATGATAAAAAATACGATTTCGTGGCGAGTAATGACCGCCACTGTTCCCAGTGCTGCACCCAGTGCCAGCGAACCGACATCGCCCATAAATACCTGAGCCGGATACGTGTTAAACCACAGAAAACCCAGTCCAGCACCGGCGATACTGCCGCAGAATACCGCTAATTCACCACTGCCAGCGACATAGGGAATGTGCAGGTATTCAGCGAAATCTATGCGACCAGTGAGATAGGCAATGATACCCAGCGCAGTCCCTACGAGCACGGTCGGAAGTATCGCCAGCCCATCCAGTCCGTCGGTCAAGTTCACCGCGTTGCTCGCCCCGACGATCACAAAATAGCTCAGCACAATAAAGAATGGCCCCATGCTCCAGACGAAATCTTTGAAAAAGGGAACATACAGTTCTGTAGTGACGGGCGAATCAAATGCTAGATAGAGATAGAGCGCGGCAGCCAGCCCTGCCAACGATTGCCACAAATATTTCCAGCGCGCCGGCAGTCCGCGAGAGTCGCGCTCAACCACTTTACGATAGTCATCTATCCAACCCACGGCGCCGAAGGCCAATGTCACCAGCAGTGTCAGCCAGAGATAGCGGTTACTCAAGTCGCCCCACAATAGAGTGGAGACGGAAATAGACAACAGCAGTAATCCACCGCCCATGGTCGGCGTACCAGCCTTACTGAGATGGCTTTGGGGCCCATCACTGCGCACAGACTGCCCGACTTGATAACGCTGCAAACGACGAATCATCAGAGGCCCAGCCGCCAGAGAGATGGCAAGAGCTGTACCTGCGGCCAGAATTCCACGCAGGGTCAGATACTGAAACACGCCAAAAGCGCTTTCGTATTGGGTGAGGTATTTCGCCAGCAGCAACAACATAACTCAGTGCTCCTGTGCTTTTATATTTGGCAGCAAGGCATGCAAGACCTGCTCCATCCCAGCGCTGCGCGAGCCTTTGACCAGAACATTATCGCCCTCACCAAACTGTCTCTCAATATCCACCAGAGCAGCGGCGCGATTCTCAAAATATCGACCACCGGCGCCAAAGGCGTCAACACAAATTTCAAGCTCCGGACCGACCCCCCACAGCTGATCGATACCTGCTGCCCGCGCATATTCACCCACTTCCCGGTGCAGCTCGCTGCTACCGTGCCCCAGCTCTCGCATCGCACCCAGCAACAACGTGCTGCGTCCAGAGCACGCTGCCAACATATCGATCGCCGCGCGCACTGAGCCAGGATTAGCGTTGTAACAGTCGTCGATTATTGCGGCTCCCCATGGCGAGACCATTGATCGCAGCCGACCATCTGATGGTTGCAGCGATTCCAATCCATCGCGAATATCCGTCAAGGAAAGCTCACAGGCCAAGCCCACAGCCACGGCCGCGAGGGCGTTGGCGACATTGTGTACGCCCGGTAAAGTCAGGCGTATTGACATGTCGCCTACTGGAGTGGACGCGGTAAAGCTCACACCTCTGACACCCATGCCTTGAATATTGCGCGCACTGATAGAGGCTGGTTGCTCTAGGCCAAAATCTATTACAGTCGCCGCAGATGCGCGTTTGCGCCATTGCCGGGCCCAGGACTGGTCTGCATTAATAACGGCGACATCGGTTTTTACCAACCGATCAAAAATCTCTCCCTTGGCAGCTGCCACGCCTTCAACACTGGTGAACCCTTCCAGATGAGCAGGCATTGCATTGAGCAACAATGCAATCGTCGGACGTGCCAACTCGCATAGCCAAGCGATATCCCCCGCTTTGGCCGCACCCATCTCGACAACTGCAAACTCTACCCCCGGCCGCAGACGCAGCAATGTCAGCGGCACACCAATTTCGTTATTGAAGTTTCCTTCGGTAGCCAAGGTTTCACCGCGCCGAGAAAGCACGGCCCGCACCATATTCTTGACCGTGGTTTTACCACTACTACCCGTGATGCCAATCAGAGGTCCCTTGTACTGTTGTCGGTTATAAGCGCCCAATAAACCCAAAGCCCGCTGGGTATCGGCCACCTGTAGCTGCGGCAGTGAACTGGCAACGACCTGGCGCACTAGCGCGGCAGTTGCTCCAACACTGTTCGCCTGCGAAACATATTCCTGACCATCAAAATGCTCGCCGCGCAGTGCCACGAATAAATCACCATGGTGTAAAGTACGGCTGTCGGTGGACACACCCAGAATGTCACAGTCAGCGCCGTGTAATTGGCCTTCCAATGGTAGTCGTAACTCTGACAGGCTCAGCGGGCGCATCATGATCCCGCCCTCCGCGCCAGAGCATCGTGTGCGTGCGCCTCGTCACTAAAATGTAAACGCTGTCCATCCACCAGCTGGTAGCACTCATGGCCCTTGCCTGCGATCAACACACAGTCACCCGCTTGCGCTTGTGCCACTGCCGCCGAGATAGCGTCTGCACGGTCAGTCTGTAAAAAATAGTGGCCACTGCACCCCAATTCGATATCGCGCATAATGCCCAGTGGTTCTTCGGTTCTGGGATTGTCACTGGTCACCACCACGCAGTCAGACAATGCGCAGGCAATGCGACCCATCTGCTGCCGCTTCGCCCTATCGCGATCCCCACCGCAACCAAACACCGTCACCAGAGAGCCACTGACATGAGGCCTCAAAGCCTTCAACACCTGCTCCAATGCATGCGGGGTATGGGCGTAATCAACAATCACTTGTATATCCAACGTATTCGATATGACCTGCATGCGACCGGGAACAGGCTGCAAACTTGCCGTCGCTCCCAATACTGACCGCAGGTCTTCTCCGCCCAACACCAGTGCGGTGACCGAGGCGGCAAGATTTGCCAAATTAAAGTCGCCCGGAAGCGGGCTAAAGAACGTCGCGTCGCCCCAAGGGGTATGCAAGTCACCGCGCACGCC
>JAPKBI010000131.1 GCA_028823475.1 Halioglobus sp.
GATGGCAAGGTCCGGCGACTCGTCATCGCATTGATGCTTACCGCAACACCTTCGCGGAAATCTACCGCCGATGGCCAGACGCTGACTTTGCAAGCCCAGGGTTCGACTTCGCCGTGGAGGAGGAGTCCCTGTGGACTTACATGACACAGCCACTGGACCAATTGGACGTGACCGACGGACGCCTGACTATCGAGGTCCGACCTAATTCAGTGACGCTGCTGCGAGGCGCTGTCGAATAAAGCTTGATTCAGCAATTCAGCCGGTTGGCCCGCATTTACCGTTAGGCGAATAGCTCAAAGGGGAAATCAGGGCAAAATACGCCCCACTTGGTGTACTTCGTGCCATTATTTAGACTAATCGATAGAAAATCGGTTTCTCAACCCCACTCTTCCAAGGAAAAATCCGTTACAGTGCTGGGATTGTGTACATTCATCATTAAACAAAAAATGGCAGCTTCATGAAAATACTGATTGCTCTGATACTTCTGCTCCTCGTCACAGCCTGCTCTCATCCGCTGAAAATAGCCGGTGAAGGAGACATTATCTCCTCTACCGGAAACAATGACTGCTTATGGGAAGATCGGCCTTGTGACAATTACGTCACCGGCGATTATGACGTTATCTACACAGCGCTGCCGAGAGAAGGCTGGGAGTTTTCTGGATGGCAGGGGTGCGGTGATCAAGGGCCTGACTGCTCGTTTAGCGTGCCGGGCAGCACCGTAGATTTATTGTGGGGACAAACTGCCCCTGCATTGACGGCTGTCTTTACACAAAACACGAATTCCCCCAGCATCACAGCCTCTACAATTTGGTCGGCAGCCGCCGCAACCCTCACGATTGACGTCAGCGTCTCTAATATCGCCCCTAATGCCGTGCTTCTTTATCCTAAAGGAATCGATGACGGGTGGGTCGAGGAAGACACCTCGGTACCTTTCTCATTTACAGTTGATACTAGCGAATTTGAACCTGGTGATCATGAGGTGCTGATCGTCGCCAACGATGGCAATACGTCTGTCAGTAAAACTGAAATAATCACCGTGAGGGGGTGTAATGGTAAGGCACATTTGTGTGACCGTCCTTACAACCAAGCTCACTATGTCACCACGCACAATGCAATGTCCAGTTCAGCAGACGGCTGGATCGGTCCTAACCAGAATTTGGATGTACCAGCGCAGCTGGACTTCGGCGTCCGAGCACTGATGTTGGATGCCTGGGAAGCTGGTGATTTGAACCAGTTTGACCTGATTCAGGTGCCTGACGAGGACCCTGAGATGACACTTTTGTGTCACGCGCTGTGTGCTTTAGGTAAGCAGCCACTTGTCGATGGACTTGGCGAGATTACCGACTTCCTTGATGCAAACCCGGGCGAGGTAGTGACGATAATTTTCGAGTCTTATATCAGCTCTGGGCAAACTGCCGCCGCCTTCGATGCGGCCGATCTCACAAAATACACGTATCAACATGATGGTGGAGCTTGGCCTACCTTGGGGCAAATGATCGACGCAGATACTCGTCTTGTTGTGTTTCAAGACGTAGCAGTTTACCCATCCTATCCGTGGCAGATGTATGTCTGGGATCATGCCTTTGAAACTCACTATGCTGCTGCCACCCCAGAGGATTTTTCCTGCAACGTTAATCGAGGGAATCCCAGTCATGATCTGTTCATTTTTAACAACTTTCTCACCAATATCTTCGGTTCGCCAGAGTCAGCGGAGCAGGTCAATTCCAACCCTTTTCTAAAGGCTCGTATTATTGAATGTGAAGCCTTCCATGCGACGATGGCCAATTTTGTGACGGTTGATTTTGTCAGTATCGGTGACACCGTGATAAGTGTCGATGAGCTCAATGCGTCGGGGTCTTATTAGAAAGAGGTAGGACGCCTTGCTTAAAAAATAGTGTGCTTTCTAACGGCACTATTTATCGACATAAAGCGATTCACTGATTTCCTCCTCAACACGGTCTTCGATATAACTAAAAAATGGATTGTGGCGCAAACGCATAAGCTGGGCCACGGGCGCAATTAACAGGCGAGTCTCGCCTCGCGGGCTCATCGCGCCCAACGGCAAACCTCGATAATCTGATCCACTTGCCTGGCCAGTGCCATACACAGGATCATCCGGCGGGAAGGGAATTGCCACATGAGACAGGGAATACACGTCCTGCGGCCACCTCAAATCGAGTGGTCGGGTGTCTATTTTTGCCGTATGAGGCGCCTTCGTTTTCTCTGTCATGTCCTGTGAACTACCCGACACGTTGGTGATCACCGTCAACTGGTAAGGCAAATTGGCATCGGCCTTGAGCTTCAAAAGTGCCGAAACGTTCGCTGCAGGGATAAAGGGCACCAGTGAATCGAAGCGATTTACGTCAAAAATAACCAGCTCGCTGTCATCATTATCAAGGTAACTATACAGCCTGTTTATAGTCTGTGACGTGTGCACCGTTGAGTCCTGCCATGACAGAAAAGTCAGCACACCAGGAAAATTTTTCAAACGACCCGCCGCACCAGCAGCAGTAAGCTGCTTATCAAGAAAATGAGTTAATTCCCATGCTTCTTGAGCTGCATTTTTGGGGAATGAATTGTATTTAAAGGGATCGTATTCAGGCTGTATCGACAACCACTTAAACTTCGCAAAGTACGGAATAAAACTCAGTAACTTTTGCGAGTTTGCAATCCGAGCAAAAGGTGAAATGCCAATCTCTGGTGAAAATAATAGAAGTTGCTCCGGTTCTGGCAGTTCCTCGCTAATCATCGCATCTAATGCATAGGTCACGGCCAAAGCACCGCCGTTAGAAAAGCCAGCCATAAAAAATGGCAGTTCGCTACCAATACGCTGCCGCACTTGCTTTGCGCCGATGCGGCTGGCCGCCCGCCAATCTTCCCAACGCACTTCAGTAAGGGCGGCCGGAATAGTGCCATGGCCAGGCAAGCGAAGCGCTAGGACATAGAAACCTCTCTGGTACAGAATCTCGGCGAGACGACGCAGGCTGTAGGGCGAATCACTAAGGCCGTGCAATAATAACGCCCCACCCTTGATCTCCTCTGGAACCATTTCATAGCTGCGATTCCAGTTCCTTGAGGGCCATGCCGGATTCTGCACCCCTGCCTTTATATAACGCTCATAGCTCAACTGTTTGGTGGGCTTCACTTGCAACACGATCTTAGCCTCCAATTCGTCAAACAGACGATCCTCCTGGTCTAGATAGTCTGCTAGCCCGTAGCCAACTGTCACATCTGCGCTGTGAAATTCGCTTTGCAGCGTCGTGGTGTGCCAGATTTTAAGCGCTGGCATACTGCGCGATTCGAATGCCCAAACCAGCAGCAGCACAAAAAAAAGCAAAGCGACTAATAGAATCAACTTTACGACCTGACCCACATATCGATGATTCATAGCCAACCCTCTGTTATGCCGTTCTTATTTATATGCCAGATCATCACTTTCACTCAGTCTATGCCTTCAAACCAATCCAATAGCAGATTTTTAACGTATACTTCCTTGAATTAATTAGGGCTCTATTTATATGAAGCACATCGGACTAAGAATCTATGAAGCGTACCAATATATCTTTGATTCCAATAAAAACCCGCTTAGACACATTCCTGATCCAACCAGCCGCATGTTTATAATGACCATTCTGGCTTTTATGTGGAGTGGTGCCGTGGCTGCATATTTAGGCAGTATCTACTATTTTGGCATCAGTATAGCGGCACATATCATATTAATCTTGATGTTCTTTTTCACCGTAGCGGTATTTTATGATGCGGAGAAAAATCAAAGCTCTTGGCTGTTAAAGTTGCGTAAAGAAAAAGCTGAGAAACCATAAAGGCGACACTTCTGGCCGAAGTCGCTAACCCTAGGCTGAATTGCTCTGCAGCCGGACGTTCAGCTGGCGATATCCCTACACTTCAGCCGGAGCCGACAACGTCGGCGTAACAACACTGAGGTGATAATGAAGCGTATTTTCCCCATAATTAGCTTGGCACTGATATGTGCCTGTTCTGGAGGAGGTGAGCCGGAAACATCATCTAAAGCGTGGCGAGTAAACACGACCTCTGGGGCAGCAACCGCCGAGGTCATGGAAACTGTTGTATCTTGGCGAGATATACCCTACGCGCAGCCCCCTGTGGGCGCGCTGCGGTGGCGAGCTCCAAGAGCTGTTGAGTCGCCATTGGGAGAACTCAGCGTGCGCGATAACGTCGCCTGCTTGCAGGTCGCTTGGGACGGAGGGGGCATACCGGGTGATGGCGTGGTGGGTGCCGAAGATTGCCTGTATCTCGATATCACAGCGCCGGTCAGGGCTAGCACAGTAGAGCCCCTGCCGGTGATGTTCTGGATCCATGGGGGCGGCAACACCTCAGGATTCAAGGGTTATTATGATTTTTCTAGCTTGGTGGAATCACAGCAGGTCATTGTTGTCGCAATCAACTACCGGCTTGGACCGTTTGGCTGGTTCAGTCATCCAGTGGTGCAAAAGCAGGCTGAAGGACTGGATCGCAGTTCAAATTTCGGTACGCTAGATATCATTCAGGCACTAAGCTGGGTGCAGCAGAATATCGATAAATTTGGCGGCGATGCTAACAACGTCACCATATTCGGTGAGTCAGCAGGTGGGCACAATGTGTTCGCACTGCTCGCCAGCCCGTTAAGCGACGGACTGTTCCAAAAGGCTATTTCGCAGTCAGGTTACTTGAAGACAAACACTGTGGAAGAGGCGATCAATGCCGACGACGACTACCCCAGAATAAGGCGCTCTAGCTCACAACTGTTTGCATCCATGGTCGACGCAGGCGTGCTTGCTGATGTGTCCACAAAGTCTGCCTATGATGTGGCTGGCAAGACACTAATGGAACACTACCTAGAACTGGACGATCAGGGGGATGTCCCGCTGACGACCGCCGATGAAATCGTTATCTCCAAGGAGGGCATGTTGGCTGCTCTGGCGGACAGCAAAAATGCCAAAGATGTGCCGGTGATAGCAGGCGCCAACCGAGACGAGGTTACTCTGTGGATGAGCAGGCATCGCTACTTCGTCAATGCCGATTATATGCTGACTCGCTGGCTACCGCCTCGCATTACCCTGAAAGATCCTGAGCTTTACGCATTTTGGGCTCGAATACGCTCCGAAGCGTGGAAACTGCGAGGGGTCGATGAGCCCCTGATGGCGATGGAAGCCGCGGGATATCCAGCGCTTTACGCCTACCGGTTTGACTGGGATGATCAGGAGACCTCATTTTTTGCAGAATTCCCCAAGCTAATTGGCGCTGCGCACGCTATCGACATCGCTTTCGTAACAGGAAATTACACCTATGGACCGATATCAAGCTATGTGTATCCCGAAGGTGAGCCGCGAGACCAGATGCAAGAGCTGATGATGTCCGCGTGGGCCGAATTCGCGAGAACAGGTTCGCCACAGATGCCAATAGACTGGCCAAAATTTTCTGCAGCGGATCGAGATTTCGTGCACCTAGATGTTGGCGATGCGCTCCGCATATCGAGCGATCGCGCAACAATGGCAAGCATTCTCGACGAGGCCAAACGTTCGACCCTCTTATCGAACATAGAGCTTTGCTTGCTCGTGTGGGATTCGCTGACCAAAGTAGGTGATACCGATTACACGGGATACGCTAACTGGGACCAGGGTCACTGCAGTGAAGTGGACGCAGACGCTGAGCAAATGGCTATTGATAACGCGATTATCGCTGAGTACGGCTCCACAGGGTTTTGACACGTTAAAGCTTCGAGTTTCAAGCAATCTAGGTCTCAAACTCAGACGATCGCCCTACTCCACCCTTCGAATGTACTCGCCTGCGAATCAGGGAAAGAGCGCCACCCATATCGGCCCCTAGCAATGCCGAACGATGTTTTACAACATCAGCTGGAGGGGTTTACATAACCAGGAAATCTGTACTGTGCTGGCTGGTAGTGATCATTATCTTCAGTGCCCCCCCCAAATTGGACAGAGGTCCCTGTCGATTATGAACCAGACACTGACTCTTTATCGGGTATCTTGCTGGCGCCAAGACTCTGAGGTGTATCACCCACATAACGCAACGTATTAAAGCCGAAAAACATCTCATGCTTGGTTTGTAGACCGAAAACGACTGGCACTTCAGGGTTGGGGTTGAACG